>JBGFRY010000070.1:0-6105 GCA_041694845.1 Microcaldota archaeon | reverse complement strand
ATAACACAGGTAGAACTTGCTAAGCATCTTGGGATAACAGTATCAACAATCTCTGATTATGAAGGCTGCAGAAGAAAATCACCTGGTACTGGTGTAATAAAACGCTTTGTAAACGCATTATTTGAGATAGACGCAGCGCATGGCGGACCAATAACCCAGAAATTAATAGCACGGCAAAAACCTATTGAAGAGTATTTTGAAATTCATGAATTTGCGCGTGGTATTATCCTAAAAGAGTTTATTGATTTAATCAAAGGAAGAGTAGTAACAAATGAAGACATAATAGAAGAAAAAAAGATATATGGATATACTCTTATAGATAGTATAAAGGTAATTCTTGAGATGCCTTTTTCATATTTTCAATCGCTTTATGGTAATATAAACGAGCGGGTATTTATATTTACTGGAGTTTCTACTGGAAGAAGCCCGATGGTTGTGATAAGGGTTTCTCCTTCAAAGCCAAGCGCAGTTGTCTTACATGGGTTAGATGTTGAAAAATTAGATAAACTTGCGATAAAAATATCAAACAAAGAGCGTGTTCCACTTATTCTTACAAAGGCAACTATTCAGGAAATAAAAGATGCGTTAAATAGGATCTGAGTTCTGATCTCAGCAGTTCTGTTCTTTTTATTTTAAATTAAAACAGTAATAAGAAAATGAACAAGTAAAAGTAGTTATTTGTTTAATTTGCGAATTATGCGACAACGTACACGGCCATAGTACTTCCGAAAGTAAATAAAAACTGATGCTTTTTCTCACTGGTCTTGTGTCTCGTATCCTGAGTCTTGCTTGGAACGCAAGATCGAAGTTACCATAATTTAACCCATTTAATTTCTTAAAAGAGGTTCTGCTAAGGTTGATCTTTAATGTGTCAAAAGAAGTTCGTAACTACTGAGACCAGACTTAAAGCATAAATATTTATAACTAATTCTTTCATATAATATTCCTTATGATTGAAAAGAAAACAAAATTTATAATCGTGACAGGCTCAATAATGTCTGGCCTTGGTAAAGGAATAGTAACTTCTTCTTTAGCAAAACTTTTAACTGTCCGAGGATATAATGTTGTGCCTATAAAATTCGATGGTTATCTTAACGTGGATTGCGGCACAATGAATCCATTTAGACATGGAGAAGTGTTTGTACTAGATGATGGCACAGAAGTTGACATGGATTTTGGTACTTACGAACGTTTTCTTAATAGATCTCTTATAGGAAATTGTTCAATAACTGGTGGGAAACTATTTCAACAGATAATTGAAAAAGAACGAAGAGGAGATTATCTAGGAAGGGATGTCCAGTTTGTTCCTCATTTGACAGATGAAATAAAAAATTGGATAAAAAATACTGGTAAAGAAAGTAAGGCTGATATAATAATTATTGAAGTAGGCGGCACTGTTGGTGACTTAGAAAATGGGTATTTTTTAGAGGCAATGCGACAGCTCGTATCTGAAGGCAATGGTGTCCTTTTTGTACAGCTTACGTATATACCTACACTTTCGCAAGGAGAGTTAAAAACAAAACCAACACAACATGCTACACGCCTATTGCAAAGCATAGGTATCCAGCCTCATATAATAATATGTAGAGGTATCTCTCCATTAAACGAAGAAGCAAAGAAAAAGATTTCATTGTACTGTAATGTACACGAAAATGCGGTTTTTGATGACCCTCATCTTAATACTGTTTATGAACTTCCAATAGTTCTTGAAAAACAAGGAATCTATGAAGTAATGGCAGAAAAGCTTGAGCTTAACAAAAGGAAAAAACCAAAGTTTGAAGCATGGTCAAACTTTGTTGATAGAATAAACAAACCAAAAAAGCCAATGGTATGCATAGGTATAGTTGGAAAATATACTGCAGTAAAGGATGCTTATGTTTCTGTAAAAGAGGCATTAGTACATAGTGCAGCAGCAACAAATTATGGATTAGCAATTGAATGGATTGAATCTACTGATTTGGAAAAACAAAAGCCATCTGAATTACTGGCTAAGGTCTATGGAATTCTTGTACCAGGAGGATTCGGATCTCGTGGAATAGAAGGAAAAATTTCAGCGATAAGATATGCACGTGAGAATAAAGTTCCGTATTTAGGTTTATGTCTTGGCATGCAGCTTATGACTATTGAATGGGCACGACATGTTGCTGGATTGAAAGACGCGAATTCAAGCGAATTTAATAAGAAAACACCACATCCTGTTATTGATATTTTGCCAGAGCAGCAGCAGATCGCAAAAATGGGTGGAACAATGCGTCTTGGAAGTTATGAATGTCTGTTAAAAGAAGGGACAATCGCACAAAAAGCGTATAATACTGCAAAATGTTTCGAGAGACACCGCCATAGATGGGAATTTAATCCTACCTATGTTGGGAGATTGCAGCAATCTGGGCTTATCATCTCTGGTGTTCATCCAAAAAATGATATCGTTGAGATTGTTGAATGGCCTGAAACTGTTGGGTTTGGAATTGCAACACAGGCACATATTGAGCTTAAATCACGACTAGAAGCACCTGCGCCAATTTTCATTGAATTTATGAAAGCTGCAGCTAAAAGAGCAGAAAAATAGAACTACTTGCTCATCTTTCCTATCTCTTCTATTTTCCCTTCTGCCAGGAAACCGAAAAAGTCCTCAGAAAGAACACGTACGTATTCTACATATTGGCGTGATGTCTGGCGGCGTACCTCTTTTACCATCTCACTGCTCATTTCATACCTTGCTCGTACTAAACGAAGAACACCGTTGACGACTTCTGTAAAGAGTGTTGCTCCAAATTTCACATCACCTCTAGCAATAGCACCAACTATTTCTTCAGAAGTAAATCTTCTATCTAGTGGAGCTTTATCTTTTTGAATCTCAATATCTGTCCATCCTCTACCAAATGGATCTCCTCCAACCAAATATGCCATATTAAGCGATGGCATTACATGAGTATCACTGCCAAAACTTTGCCCAAGCATAAATTGTTCTAATTCTAAAGCGAGCGCAAGATTACATAAGTTCGGTGAAAGCATACCTGGCAGCTTATACTTTGCTACGAGTTCTTGCATTCTTCTTTTGAAATCTTTGTTTTTGAAACTCATCTCCCCTCTATATATAGAATCATTCCATGCTTCAATAAATTGATTTTGAAGCGCGAATCTCATCGCGTCTTCCCAACTAATATGCTCTGCATCAACTGCGCTGAATAGACCAATACCACGAATCGGGAGTATTTTTTCACTAAAATTCACTGGATGTGCTACCCCAGTAATTACTAATCCTTGCTGACGAAGAGGACCGAGTACTTCATACATCTCATCAATTGTCATCCCAAGAAAATAAGAAACTGTTTTTAGATTTGGATCGCAGTTATCAAATATCTTGCTATTGATCTCAAGCGCAGCCTCGCGATTTGCTGCAATTACAATGTGATGCGGACCATTTGGGCGTCTTTTCAGGATTGGCATTGTTACCTCACTTGCCAATAGTATCATAATTCCAAATTCATCAGCAATAGGTCTTAGATGATTATAAAGATTAAGTTCGAATGCGTTATGTGGAGTATAAACTAATACATCTACATCATTGAGTAGTGCGCGTCTTACTATATCACCTATATAAGAATAGCCGTCGTCATGAGCTATTTCTCTGTTCAGCAAAAATCTACTGTGAAAATGAATTTGTGCACGTGGAAAGTGCTTTAGTGATGCAAGAAATTCAAATTGACTAACCTGTTCTTCTGCAATCTTCTCTGGATCTCCAAGTCCTTGATGAAGAGTTCTTTTTACATACTGCTCATGCACTCTCAAAGACGAACCTATGTGATCATCCCTTGGATTTGGTGTTAGAACAGTAATTGTATTCTTATTTTCATTTTTTTTCACAAACAGAACATGAATCGGTCGGCCATTATCACGATTAAGGACAAAGATCTCTTCATTCCCATAAACAAGCGGCTGTCCTGATTTAAAACGAGAGAGCTCTGCTAAAATACGGTCTTTATTAACATGAACGAATCCGCGCGCTACAAGTCTTTCAGTGAGTGCAGTATACATCTTATCTTGGAATCTAAGCAGTTTAGCCATGTGTACCAATGTTATTATTTATGTTTGAAAAGGTATTAAAAAGGATATGCATATACATAATCATGCAAAAAATTTAGACCTACAAACCATGCCAACAAAGTAGTGTGAACTGGGCCCGTTGAGATTAATTCAACCGCGTTTTTCTTTTTATGTAATAGCTTTTCTTTTTTCTAAAAAGAAAAGGGGACATTGAACTCAAGACCTTTCGATTTCTATCAACTACTATGTGATATCAGTCGAACGCTCCAACCGTTTCAGAAGTTTCCGGTTCCCAGTTTTGAGTTCAGTATAAGATACAAAACCAAAAACGCTGGACCTGGAAACTCTGACTGAGCTACGGGCCCGGTAAAGAGAAACTATTTTAGGAACTAAATAAAAAACTAGTTGGTTTTCACTATTCCTAATCATCTGCTCGTTTTTGTTTTTAATTTTTACCCAATTTGTACTATGAGCCTTTGCGTTTTCTCTTATAGTACTGTGAATCCTATGTTTTACAGTATGATAATCATAAGAGACTCGTTGACAATGGCTTTTTGTTTTTGATTTTTGCTCGATTTTTTCCACTGTTTTTGAACTTGTTGCATTCTTAGCTTCTTGCTCAACTCTGTTTGCTGCTTTCGTAGATTTTTCTTTTTTTGGTTTTTTATTTTCGTGCTGTGAGAGTTCTGTTTTTATTTGTTCACTACATTTACTATCTTGATGTACGTAAATTTCAAATTTACGTACAGTTGTGGTCGGATTGTTGATCACTTGATTATTTTTCTTGTCATTTGAACAATAATCAGTTTTAGTTCTGAAAATTGTGTCTAGAAAATTTACGCTGATGTTTTTTGTATTATCAGAAACTGTGATTTTAGGATCTTCCTGAGGTTTATAATAACTTTCTATATTATAGCTGGTACTACTTGCTACTTTGAAATGCACATTATATAGAGAGGTATTACTTGCATCGCTCTCTTGTCTACGATCGTTATTATAACAGAAGAATGGTTCATAATACATTGTAAGCAAACAACTGCAGGTGATATCTTGCATATTTGTAATAGAAGGGATCGTTATTATGTCATGGTTATTAAAGAAACAAGATGTAGCTCTATCAGGATTTTGTAGCGTATGATTTAGAATGTAATTCATGATAGTAGTTTGGTCGCACGAAAATATCTCGGTTGTTTTTGGATTGGACCGGTAAATAGTCGTTACATCTGCTGATGCATCTGCACTGGAATTAAAAATTGAATCGATCTTATTCTCGTTTTCCTCATTTTTTTGTTTTATCATGAGTAGATCTATTATTATATTACTGAAAATGCTTGTTTGGCTGATGACTGCAATAGCTACCTGGGCCGTATCAGATGCCTGCCAAACGTATTGAATACCTGGTTGAATAGTAGTATCAGTAACAAATGCTGGTTGAACATAAGTAAACTCAGAAGATTGTAGAGTTTGCCAATTTTCTCTACTTAAAACTCCGTTATTTAAGTCTATATAATATTCTGCATCACGTTTTACTTCAGTATAGGCTGCTGCTCTTACTGCTTCTTTTGATTTATCACTTATATCTCCACCGCAGCCACCCCAACCACTTTTTATTTCACCTCTAACTAACTTATCACTATTAGGTAAATCAGCAGTTACACCAAAATCTTCTGTTATTGTTATTTTATTATTGCCACTATGAACACGCATTGTATTTCCATTCTCCCAAAAAGTTACACCATTTATCTCTCCTATCTCAAATCTACCTTGTCTGTCTCTTATCTGAAGCCAATCAGCAATAGTAAAACCATCACTTAATGAAATATGCGTTATCCATGTAAGATTAGTCATATCACCACTGCCATGTTTTATCTCGCACACTCCACCATTTTGTTCTACGATCATCTTTACTGCATCATTACGTTGTATTCCATCAGGAACTAAACCAGTAAGAATTCTCTCTGATCCATTTCTATCTACTAAGCGAATGTTGAAATCAACCAAAGGAGCACCACCACCAAATCTCTGTTGTCTTCTAACAGCTATATGTCCATCGAATCCTCT
>JBGFRY010000064.1:0-27260 GCA_041694845.1 Microcaldota archaeon | reverse complement strand
ATCTCTTTGGTCAACTGCATATTTCCACTGGTTTCGTAACTGTTCGATAAATGTGAGAAGGTTTGCTCCAACTACTTCTTTGTATTCTCCTCTATTAAAATCTTCTTTAACTTTTGTAACAGTATCAACTAAAAATTTCTTTGTTTCACAATCTTGAATTTGTCTCCAAAGATCATCGTTTGTAAGCTCGGTTAATCGTTTGATAACATCTTCTGTCCATGTTTTTAGTTGCGCTAGCTGCTTCTCATCTTTCTCAGCAGTAACTATCATACCAGCAGCAATTTCGAACATATCTTTTGCTTTAGTATACTCCTTTAATTTATATAATCCTTCACCAATCTTATATATATCCTCAAATTCTCCTGGCATTTTTTTAGTAAGATCGCTGCCTTGAAATCTTTTTCTAGCTTCATCTGCCAATAATTTCATTTCATCTGCTAGTTGTTGCGGTGTTTTTTCTGTTGGTTGTGGTTGCCTTCTCTTAGCGATTTCAGTTTCTTCTTCTCTCCTTCGCTTTAAAACAACTTGTTCTTCAACCTTAGCAATAGTTGGCACAGTTACTGCTTGTTCTAAGTTCACTACTTGCGCAATAAATGCTTTAATATCACTATTCATTTGTTTTTCTTTCCAGTTGCTTGGTCGGTTTATAAAATTATTTTTAAGTATTCTAAATGCCTCATCAGCATTTTTAAGTGCATCTTTTCCTTTTACATCATCTCTATCTCTTATTACATCAACGCGATTTTTTGCTTCTTCAACTAATATCCATGCATTTAATACTTTAAGAAATTCTGAATAGAACACAACATGATCGGAGAAATGTTCTTTTTTTTCGTTTTTATCTATTTTAAAAGGATCAGATATATCACTATAACTATCTTTTATTTCCATATCGCTAATCTTATCAAAAGCAGCATCGCACTCTTCTTTAAGCCTCTTTGCATTTACAAGATTTTCTTCTCTTTTTTTAAATTTTTTTGCTAACTCTGGTGTAATTTCTTTGGTATCTTTGATAATACTATTATAGGTATTAATAGCATTTACCATTTTGTCAGGAGTTAGTTCATTTGCTTTTTCCAATTTATCAAATAGCTCCCTAACTAATTGTATCAGATAACTATCTTCTGGTAGTTCAGCAGTAGTAATAATTTTGTTAGCATCTTTAACCGCATTCTCTGCATTTTTTTTAGTAGTTTCATACTCTTGTTTTTGTTTCAGTGCTTCTTTTAGTTGAAGGAAAATGGCATCTACATCAGATAGTGGGAGTTTTACCTTTGTTTTCCTATATTGAGCAATTATTTCTCCTGCAGTCATGGTACTAAGTGTCGCTGCATTGTTATTAATGTAATTCAAAAATATTTTCTGTTCTTTTTTGTCTTTTATTTTGTATTCATTATGTAGTTCTTTTATCTGATCATCTTTCGCACGATAACCCTTCTTCAAAAGAGTTTTTACAAAATCAAAATCAACATCTTTTAGATCATTAAGAAAATTTCTGAAGTTATTAACTGTATCAATACAGGCAAAACCATCAGTATGTTTTTGGTTATAGCCGTGTGATTTAAGAAATTCCTGAAGATATCTGACACCTGCATTAAAATTAGCTATTTTCTTATCATCAGTCTTTTTAGATAATGTTGTCCAGCCATTAATTACCCCCAACAAACTGCAAAACATAAGAAGTCTTTCAAATGTTTTTCCTTCAGACCCTTCTAGCTGCCCATATGGTGCTGGAACGTACGCAATTGATCTGTCGTCACCTAGATTCTTTATATAACCCAAAATAGGTTCTAACTCTCGAATTGCATCATCAAATGTTTTTATTTTAGTTATTATTCTATCTTTACCTGCCTCTTTTGGGCCGTGAGACACTACCATCTAATCATCAACCACAACAACTGGTATATATGTATATTTTAGGAAGGATAGTGTTTTTAAAGCAATCGTGGAAGGAAGTAGATACTATGATAAAAAACATTATTTTTGACATTGACAACACACTATTCCCATCAAGCGAATTTGCCATGCTTGCGAGAAAAAATGCAATAAGGGCAATGGTTGAGAATGGTATAGGAATTAGTGTAAAACAGCTAGAACAAACGCTTGAAAAGGTAATAAAGAAAAAAGGCTCAAATTATCCGAATCATTTTGATGATGTCTGCAGAATCCATACTATAAAAAGACCTGCAAAATATATTGCAGCTGCGATTGCTGCATACCATAACACAAAAACTGCGATTCTTCCATATCCAGAGATCCCGTTGACCCTTCTTAAATTAAGAGAAATTGGTTATAGATTATATGTCGCAACAAATGGCAGCATAATAAAACAATGGGACAAACTGATAAGACTTGGTATAGCGCTATATTTTGAAGATGTTTTTGTATCTGAAGAGCTTGGTGAGGAAAAAGGAGTGAAATTCTTTGAAAAAGTTTTGAAAAAGTTAAATTCAAAACCAAAAGAATGCATTATGATAGGAGACCGCGAAGAGGCAGATATTATCCCGGCAAAAAAACTTGGATTATACACTGTACGAGTTAAACGAGGAGAATACATACAAGAAAAAACAACTGCTAATACCGAGGTAAGGAATTTAACACATATTTTACAAATAATTAAAAAACTTAACAAATAACATATATGATAGATAACTATGGAAACTAACACAAAACTACTGATGATCTTATTCGGAGGATTATTGCTATTTTTAGGATATGGATGCATAGGTGGATGTTCGAACGATAAACAATGTCAGTATTGGCAGTATTGTAATCTAGAAAAAAAACAATGCGATGTAAAAGCAGGTTTCTGTGCACAGGATGGTGATTGCAAGAATCCTCTTACTTACTGTGATCAAAAAAACCATACATGTAAATACAAACAAGGAAAATGTGAATACGACATACATTGCGAAAACTGGCAGATATGCTCATTAGAAAATACATGTGAAGCAGCACTTGGTTTCTGCAGTAATGATGACCAATGTGATGCAAATTTTGAATACTGCAAACTAGAAACACATGTATGCTCTCCAAAACCAGGACTTTGCATAAATGATTTTGACTGTCTTGGTTGGCAGCAATGCAATACAACAATTAAAAAATGTATACCAATGGAAGGAAGGTGTTCTAGTAATAATGAGTGTGATACATGGCAGACTTGCAATGTGAAAACGAATTATTGCATAGCAAAAAAAGGATTTTGTATTAATGATTTAGACTGCCCTTCATGGACAAAGTGCGAGCAAACAATTAAAAAATGCGTTGCAAGGCAAGGCTATTGCATTCAAGATAATGAATGCGCTAGCTGGCAGTACTGTGAAAAAATAAAAACACATAAATGCGTTCCGCAAGCAGACAGATGTGGTGGAAACGCTGACTGTGATCCGTGGGAAACATGTAATCTAAACACCAATACATGCACACCGAAACTTGGAATGTGCAATGTAGATAAGGATTGCCCACCAGGAGAAGTGTGCGATGAAAAGACGCACAAATGCAAATAAATTTTTCGATGTATATAAATTGGTTTATTGCATTTTCTATTCAATGGATGATTAAATGGGTAATGTACGGTTTGGGCCTGCAGGTGTGCCGATTCAATGTGATGGTACCTCAACAGTAGCTTGTGTTGAATGTTGTAGTAAGCTTGGACTAGACGCTATGGAGATAGAGTTTGTTCGAGGTGTTCGCATAAAAGAGGAGCAGGCTCACAAAATAAAAAAAATTGCTCAAAGAGAAGATATAACGATTTCTTCACATGCACCTTATTTTGTAAATCTATGCTCAACTGATGAATTAAAAATATTGAATAGCAAACGGAATATATTTGAAGCTGCACGTGCCACATTATGGTGTGGTGGATGGATAACTGTTTTTCACCCAGGTCATTACCAAAGGCTTACACCAGAAGAAGCGTATACAAGGGCAAAAAAACATCTCATTGAAGTAGAAGAAAAAATAAAAAAAGCAAATATAAATGGGGTTATTCTTGGGGCTGAAACTGTTGGTAAAAAATCCCAATTTGGTGGATTTTTTGAGGTAGTAAAACTTGCGCAAGAGCTCTCGTTTGTTAAACCAGTTCTTGATTTCGCACATATGCACGCCCGTGGTGATTTTAATATAACCGATGAAAACACTTTCAGAAGAATATTTGAAATAGTTGAAAAAAATCTTGGAGATTATGTAAACCATTTTCATGCCCATTTTTCAGAGATAAATTATACAAACAAAGGAGAAAGAAACCACCTTCCACTTGGTAGTAATAACAAACCACCATTCAAAGCATTGCTAAAGGTAATCAAAGAAAATGGTTATTCAGGCACAATTATTTCAGAATCTCCAAATCTTGAAATTGATGCAATAAAAATGCGTGACGAATATAAGAAGATTTAAATGAAAAATAAGTAGGAAGAGAGAGACGCTAGAATGTTTATAGAATATTTAGAGAAGGTAACTGCAGAGTTAAATTGGATGGAGAATAAACTGCAAGTTCTTGAAAAGGAGTACAGAAAAGGATTTGATCGCCAAGCAAGAGAGGAAATAAATGGAATAAAAAAAGAGATAAAAACAAAGAAATTAGAGATAGGTGAAAAGATATATGAGAACCTGTGGGAAATGCGACTTATAAAGAAACATTTTCCTGCATTATTTACTGTTTATATTGAACATGAAACTATTGGTCCTGTATTAAAAAATAAGATGTGGCTTATTGATTTTAAAGGAATGCCAATAAAAGAATGTGAAAAGAAAATAAATGAAATAAAAAATAAGCGTAAACAACTCAAAGAATCAATCAAATTTCTTAAAGGATGGGTAGGGAGCATAGATGCAAAATCAATGGTTGCAACATGGAATGTGTTTAAAGACGTATTAAAGGAAAAAGATAAAAGAGATAAAGATGAGGTTCTCGCGCTTATTAAAGAGATGAATAAAGCATCATTGCGCGAAGGATGGTTAGTAATGCTAAATGAACCATTAATACTTAAACCACTTTATAGATTTTTTACACTACTGAAAAAAGCTTATGAAAATGAGTATGAGAAGAAAAATGCATTTGAAAAAAGCAAAGGAAAAGGAAGTATAAGCGAATACAATACAACAAAAGAGCTTCGTGAAGCACAGAAAAAGAGAATGAGAATTGAAAAATTGTGTCGCCATCTTCTTCTCGCAAACAGTCATTTTCTAGCTAAAATTAAAACTAATAAACCGACATGGAGAAACAAGAGTATTGACAATTTCATAAAAGGTTTTTTGAATAGCATTAAGATTCCGAACATAGATGAAAAGAAATGGTTAAATGAAATAAAAAGTAAACTGTTGTAAAACTACACTAGTTTTTCTAATTCTTTTTCTATTTCCTCTTTTAGTTTCTTATTTATAGAAAAGTCTGGTTTTATAATAGTATCATAGAAGTTCTTTATTAACTCTCTAGTTATTTTTTTGTTGAGTTTCCATGCAACTTTGAAATAATCTTCACTGCGCGGGTCGCCTATTAAGAGATAGCAAACTGCTATAAAGAAGTATAGAGATGCATCATTTTTATTGAGCTTGAGAGCATTCTCAAACAAAACTAATGCAGCATCTATCTCGAAATTTTCCATGTGCGCCATACCACGTATTTTATAGTACTCTGTTTTTTTATTCAACCAAAGCGCTTGTTCAAAACATTCGTGAGCATGCTCATAGTTTTTTAATTTCAATGATAGGATACCACGCAAATACCAAATTTCGTCATTCTTTTTTTCTTTTCTCAGAAGACTGTCAAGCAATACGCCAGCATCGCGATATTTACCTACTGCCATAAGTTTTCGTACTTGCTCCCTTTCTTGCATGGTTAAATTTAAATTGGAAAGATTTAAATTATATAAGACGCTCGTTTATAGTGTATTATTTAAAGGATAATAGATAGGTAAAAATTGCATAAAAGAAGCTTTATAAATAGTTCTCTACTAAAATAATATGTTTATCAATGGGTTAATGTGGTAAAAATGACATTTTTTAAAGATAAGGAGGAACTAAGGAAAAAATCAAAGGTAGAAGAAGGGGCGTTATCAATAGTCCCAACATTAATGCCATCGTTATATTCATCAGTAGATGTCTTTAATTCAATGAAACGAGTAAAACCTCCTGATTTTAGTAAATCTGTGCATATTGCAGAGAAGGGAGTGGAGAGGAGAAAAAATTATGAATCTGATGTTTTAAGACGTGGGTATGATGGTGCAACAAACCAAGATGTTGCTAATAATTTTTTGGTGAATTTAAAAAAATTAAAAGT
Organism: Microcaldota archaeon; assembly: GCA_041694845.1. Lineage (GTDB taxonomy): Archaea > Micrarchaeota > Micrarchaeia > Anstonellales > Bilamarchaeaceae > JBGFRY01. Next base: position 20,983 of record JBGFRY010000064.1, on the reverse strand, counting down.
ATGAGTAACTGAATAATCGCATTTTTAATAGATTTTTTCTTCTTTAGTTTTTTTAAAGTATCTTTTCAAACTATTATTTCAAAGAAATCAGAAGATGAATTTGTTAGTTTATGCTGCAAGCGAGTTTGCGATAGATTAGTGAGTAATATTATATTAGCGGGGAGTAGATTACCAACCTTGCTGACGAATTTTAATTGCCAGACCACTGCTTTTGAACTACTGTTCTCAGGGTTATGAGCCCTGCGGGCACTCCAAGCTACCCTACCCCGCTAGGTGTTTGACTCTAATGAAGAGAGCTATTTATAAATACTGCAGCAAGAATGTGCCGAGAAATGCAAGTAATACATAACGAAGAGTTCTACCGACAATGCAAGCAGTTAGGAATTTCCATAGAGGGATTCCAAGCGCACCAGCAGCCAAACCAGCAACATCAAATGCAGGATTTGGTATAAATGCAAGTATAGCTACTGCAAAAAAATCATTTTTTCTTATCCACTCTTTCCAGCTCTTAAACCTCTCATTGATATTTGTTGTATCACTTGCTCCCTTGCCAATAATATATCCACTTATCTCTCCTAATCCAGAGCCAATTCCTGCTACAAAGCCAACATAAATTGGATTTAGCACAGTTGCCATTGCAGCAACAATCGCCCAACCTGGTGTTGGTATAAATATTGTTGCAGCGCTCAATAGTGATATAACAAATACACCTACATATCCAAATTCCTGCAATGTTTTAAGCTGATCACTAAGAAGGAAAACAGTAACAACTATTGCTATACCAAATACTATCTCTAAGATTCCCTTTATTCTATTTTCTTTTTTTGGCTCAGTTGATCTTCTTTTAATCATGAATCATCAATACCTCGTTTCTTCATTGCCAATAAATATTATTGGTGAGATTTGAAAACCTTTGTTTTCAAACAGGGTCGCCTTTAAAATAATTTCCTTAAAGGTATATTAACTTATGGGCACATAGCTCAACTGAAGTCTTGTGTTATGGTTTATTCACATTCAAGACTTCTGAGATGGTAGAGCACTCGATTTGCACTCGAGAGGCTGGGGGTTCAAAATACCAGAAACCTTGGTAGTGTGAAAATCCCTCTGTGTCCAAATTCAATATCTCTTCAGAACAAAATTATCTGTGTGTAGATTTATGTTAGGTGTATTTGTTAGAGAAAAACCTGCTAAAATAGTAATGATACTTAAGGACACAACTAATCAGTGGCATCTATCAAAAATAGCAGCAGCTACTGGTACTACTTATGTATATGTAACAAAATTTATATCAAATCTGGAAAGAAAAGGTCTTGTGACTATTGAACAAAAGGGTAAAATGAGATTAGTAAAGTTAACTGATAAAGGCCTTGTAATAGTAAATTTAATTGATGAATTAAGACAAAAATTAGAAGAAAGTGTAAGAATGCAACAGCAAAGTACTGCTGCAACTCCAGCTTAATAGAATAAAATTTAATGCCCAAATCTTCTTTTTCTTCTTGTATACTCTTTCAATGCAGCAAGGAAATCTTTCTTTGAAAAATCAGGCCATAGTTTTTTACAGAAATAAAATTCACTATAACAACTCTGCCAAGGCATTAACCCACTTAATCTCATTTCACCAGAAGTACGAATAATTAAGTCAGGGTCTGGAATGTTGCGCGTATAAAGATGCTCAGAGATTGTTTTCTCATCAACGTATCTTATTCCTTTTGAGAATATATCATTGATAGTATCAACAATCTCTTGTCTGCCTCCATATGCAAGAAAAAGATTTAGCTGATAAGTTTCGTTCTTAGCACTTATTTCTTCTGCTTTTCTAATAAGTTTCTGGATTTCTTTTGAGAAAAGGTGTATCCTGCCAAAAAATCTTACTCGCACATCATGTTTATTCTTTTCATCGCTTCTAAGAATATTTATAAGATTCGATTTAAACAACTTGAAAAGATTTAATATTTCATTGCTATCACGTTGGAAATTTTCTATGCTAAACCCCCACATTGATAATATTCTGATATCTGCTTCTTTGCACCATGCTAGTACATCTTTAATGTGATTAATACCTACTCTGTAACCTTCTTGAACAGTGATATTATGCAGTTTAGCCCATCGTCTATTTCCGTCAGGAATTATTGTAATATGTTTTGGTTTTATCGCATCATCAACGCTCTTTTTTTCCGCTGACATTAAATCATTTTTTTATTTGCAAAATAAAATAATAACACAATTTCTAAAGGTAATGGAAAATTAGGCCAGCGCTAAAGCGCTGGCAAGGCGACCAGTTATCCTCCCATGCAGCTAGAGAAAGAGCATGAAAAACATTATATAAGTAATATGCACTTATTTAAATCTTTTGGTTTTTTAGTGTCGTTCAATGTTTAGAGATGTTAATCAATAGGCTGAGATGCACTTGAGATAAACTTTCGATATTTTTTATTAACAGAGAGATTGAATTCTATCCCTAATCCAGTAAAGCTCGAGCTGCTGAGTTGATCTCCCGTATTTTCGTGTCTATAGTCATATCTATCATCATGTTTACTATTTCTATACATCCACACCTTATCTATTTGCGCATTATTTAAATGATCCATAAAATTCGTTCCATCTTCATGAGAGGTAATGACAGAACTACCTCTTTCATGATGCACTTCTTCTTTATGCACACTATAGCTAGAGTCATGATTATGCTGATGATTGCTAGGTGTGTGATGAACTTTGGTGTCTTGATGCGGTTGGTAATGTTTGCACTTAATAGGAACATGATACTTAGGATGCTGATATCGATCATGGTGGTGATGCTTGTGAGCTTCTGAATTGTCATGCAAATCATCTGAAGAATTATGCGTATTATCATTTGCATAGTAGTGCATAGTTAATGGAGTTATAAGTTGGTACATTACATTAGATGCTAAAATTGATAGAGAAACATCTAAAGGCATATTTTCTAGACAATCCTGCAAATAATACGTAGAATGAGCATAACTACTATAATGCAATGTTGAATGGAGAGAATGCGTAAAATCGCTTCCATAATCAAAGGAAAATGGAGAATAATTGCTCTCTTGGATTATATCCATTGACATTCTAAACTCAGAGTGAGATAGAGGCTTAATTCCGACTTGTTCACATAAAGTAGTTAAATCAACTAATCTTCCTTGATTTTTAACTACACCAATATCGATTAGGTATATTCCATCTTGAAGTTTTGGAAACCCAAACAAGCTTGCGAACGAAGCGTTGTTTGCATGATCTTGTAGCGTATTAGAAATGTTTCGATACCCAAGTAGCCTATTGATATTTTCTTCAGTTGTCCCAGTTTTGTGAAGCTGCATTATTTTTCTCCATTTAGGGTTAACTAGCCGGTATCCATAACTTGCTTCGGCAGTTCTGACACCAAGACCACGTCCCTTAGCCCATTTTGCGTAATACCACATAGATAATATTCTATTATTCTTTATCACGACTACAACTGGAAAACTGTAAGGAGGTGATTTTGATTTTGTATTTTTATAAGATAATGAATCTAGCAGTGGATGGTTTAGGCGTCTATCGCTCGGTCTACTACTAGCAATTCCTTTATCAATAACCCCAAGAACTTGGCGATAAAGTAAACAATAAGCAACTTCTCTTCCCATAACAGAACCAATTACACAAATTAAAATATACTATTTAAATCTTATTTTTTGCGAATGATTTATTACGGCATCTGTCTAATGAAAATCTTTTCCTAGCGCTACCAAGAACTCATTTATTTTATCTTTTGGAATAGACGCGCCTGCTGCTATTCTATGCCCGCCTCCTATTCCACCAACTTCTTCAGCAGCATTCTTTATCACAATTCCCATGTTTCCTTTTAACATTTTGGGATAACGGACAGACCATTTAAGGGTGTTGTTCTCTCCTATAGAAACACCGAAAATCGGTTTTTTCATATCTGGTCGTAATAGCATTCCACAGACAGTACCTATTATTTCTTCTTTGATTACATTTCTAGCATCTAAGAGATAAAAACTGCCAAAATCTTGAATCTTGCTCAAACCAAATGAGACCCCTTCTTTAAGTTTTGTTCTGTGATAACTAAGAAGATTGCTCGCTTCTTCTAAAGCATTTTTCTCTCCGAGACAAACAGCGATACCGATTTCTGACTTTCCATGTCTACCACATGCATTTAATAATGTAGAAAATTCATTTGCTTCGTATATTTCGCTTCCACATCTATGTCTTAGAATGACATAAGCCTCTCCTATAATAGTCTGTGGTTTTTGTGCTTTGCCCTTATCTACAAATAAAGAGGCAATTGCAGAGACGATTTTTCTTTTTTCTTCTTCAGAAAGATCGCTATAAGTACGCCACTCTTCTCTGTCTTTCAAAGGTATTCCAAGATCTTGGAGGAATTTAACGACTTTTTCTTCTTTATAAGAAAGACCAGGGATATAAGGATCGTCAGAGTACAAAAGAAAGTTGATAAGAGTACGTGAATAGCGACCATAGAAGCACAAATCATTTTCTATTTTTATTTCTCCACTTTTCACACCTTCGTCCAATATTTTTCTATTCATTCCTATTAAAGGTACCTGCATATCGCCAATCGCGCCAACTATTGCAAGGTCAACTCTTGTCTTAAAAACACAGTACGCGGTTCCAGCAGCGCTTATTTCACTGCCGCCATCGATACCAAATAACATAGAATTTGCTTGGAGTTTTTCTATATGATTAGTTTGATGATGATCGATAATAACAACATCATTTAGTTCATTTACGCGACTATTACCACTTCCAAGATCAACAAAGATTATCTCTTTCTCATGTTGCAGTGATGTAATTGTATCATCATCGACTTTTTTTATTTGACGCGTGCGATACTTTTTACTCTGTCCGAGAAATGCTGCGCATACAACAGAGGCGCTTGCAAGGCCATCACAATCGTAATGGTGTGCAATAAGTGGATCTTTAAAAGAAAATGCTATTTTTTTGACTTCTTCACATCTCTCTAAAAATGCTTCCTCATCACGAGAACTTACTATGTCCATCATTTTCACCAGAATTAGTTTTTTGCTAAGATTTTTAAATTGCAATTTCTATTAGTCTGTTGTTTAATAACTAATGAGGTGAATAGTATGGGTTATAGCGAAATTTTAATGCCAATTATAGAACAACTGGCAAAGATATTTACTGCTCTTGTAGTAACTATTTTTACTATATATTACGGAATGCGATTTTTTGATTCATTAACAAGAAACATAGAAGAATGGAAAGAGATGAAAAAAGGGAATGTTGCGGTAGCTATTTTAATTGGTGTTGTAGTTTTATCAGTAGTACTAATTACTTCACCAGGTATTTACATGCTTATAAATTCTGTAACACTAACAGGCAATGATAATCCATATTTAGTTGTTGGTATGGGGGTGCTTAATTACTTAGTTGCATTTTTAGTAGCTCTCTTCTCAATTTATATTACTGTAAGGTTATTGGATATACTTACTAGTAACATCGATAAAATTGCAGCATTAAAGAAAGGTAATGTTGGAATTGCAGTGTACATGTCTGCAGTGTTTCTATCAATTGCAATTATAATTTCTTCACTCGTATTATCGCTATTGTTTACTATTAACCTGGCTGTAAAGAATTTTATTTCTTAAAAATATTTCATAAAACACGAATAGTATGTTAATTCTAATCTGTGGATTGCCAGGAACAGGTAAAAGCACATTAGCCAAAGCACTTACTAAAAAATTCCATTTTATTCATTTCAATACTGATATCATAAGGAAAAAAACTCTCAAACGCAGAACTTATTCTGAAAAAGAAAAAGCACATGTTTATGAGATGCTGTTTGCTGAGACAGAAAAAAAGTTGAAAAAAGGAAAAAGTATTATTCTCGATGGAACGTTCTACAGAGACATCAAAAGAAAATTGGCAGCCTCACTTGCGAAAAAATATAAAACAAAATTTTTTATTGTTGAATGCATTTTAAATGAGAATGAAATAAGAAAACGGATTGAAAAAAGAGTAAAGATAGGGACTATAAGCGAAGCAGATTTTTTAGTATACAAGAAAGTAAAGAAACAATTCGAGCCTATTAAGGAAAAACATTTGAAAATTGATTGCGCTCTGCCAATAGTGCAAAGAATTAAAATGGTAAAAAAATGGGTTAATGTGAACGCTTTATTGCTGTTCACATCTCCATTTTTTATATAGTGAAAAAAATGGATCAAGAAACAATTGAAAGGATAGTGCAGCAAGCACCTTCTTCATATAGATATCTGCAGACTCATATCTCTTGGATTTTATTTTCTACAGTGCGGGAAAAGATAGGAGAAAACAAATACGAAACCGGAGTCTACACCTATAAAATAAAAAAACCAGTCAAATTTTCATTCCTTGATTTTTCAACTTTGGCAAAAAGAAAGAAGTATTGCAAGGAAGAGATTAGACTAAACAAACGTCTTTGTCCAGATCTTTATATTGGATTAATGAGGTTTGTAGAACGATGCAGGAGATATTTTTTTGAGTCTGTAGAATCACCAAAAAAGAAAAATGAAAAGATAATAGAATATGCTGTAAAGATGAGATGCTTACCAGAGCGCCAAAAAATGGATAACCTTTTGAAAGAAAATAAAATAATGCGTTCGCATATAATTGCACTTGCATATATCATTGCTAATTTTCATAAAAAGACCATAGTAATTAAAAATAAAAAGTATAGTTCTCCACTGCTTGTTAAGAAGCAAATAGATGATCTTGCTGGTGTGAAAGATGTTGTTGAAAAAGCATGTGGAATTGAGATAAGTAAAAAGATAGACTTTATTTTAAAAAAATGCACAGAATTTATTTCGCGAAATGCATCGTTAATGAGAAAAAGGCAAAAACAAGGAAAGATAAAAGATTGTCATGGCGATCTCCACTCTGCAAATATTTTTTACGTCGATAAAAAATTCTATGTTTTTGATTGCATTGAGTTTAATAAATATTTCCGTTACATTGATGTTGCAAGCGAAATTGCATTTATGGCAATGGATTTGGATATGTTTGGAAGAGAAGATTTAAGCAAACTTTTTGTAGAAATGTATATCAAACTAAGTAAAGATGAAGAATTACCAAAACTGTTAAATCTTTACAAATGCTATCGTGCAAATGTAAGAGCGAAAATAGCTGCACTTGCGATAACTAATTGTGGGGCAGAAGGCAGTAATGAACATATAACCAACTATCTAAATCTATGTGAACGCTATGCAAAAGAGTTATAAAATAAATGAATGAATGTTAAAATATGCAGGTTCAAAAATCAAACTTTTCTGAATGGTATAATGAAATAATCAAGGAAGCAGAGCTTTGTGATCTTAGATATAATTTGAAAGGATTCGTAGTGTTCAGACCATGGGCAGTCTTAACAATGAAGAAAATATACTTACTATATGAAAAAGAGCTTGAAAAGCATGGACATCTACCTGCTCTTTTTCCTGCATTAATTCCAGAAGAATATATAATGAAAGAATCTGAGCATGTTAAGGGTTTTGTGCCAGAGGTTTTTTGGGTAACGCAGGCAGGTGCAGAAAAATTAGAGCAAAAATATGCTATGAGACCAACAAGCGAAACTGCAATATATCCAATGTATGCACTGTGGATAAATGGTTTGAAAGATCTGCCTTTGAAGATATACCAAAGCTGCCAAGTATGGAGGCACGAAACAAAAGCAACAAAACCATTTATAAGATCGCGCGAATTCTATTGGATTGAAGCACATGATGCATTTGCAACATATGAAGATGCAATGAATCAAGTCCGCGAAGATATGGAAATGGCTGAACAGATCGTGCATAAAAAACTTGGTATTCCATTTTTATTTTTTAGAAGACCACAATGGGATAAATTTGCAGGTGCAGTAGATACTTATGCAGCAGACGCTATACTACCTGATGGACGTGTTTTGCAGTTACCCTCAACGCATTTACTTGGTCAAAACTTTTCAAAGGTGTTTAATATAAAATATATGGATAAAAAAGGAAACAACCAATACATATGGCAGACGTGTTATGGACCTTGCATCTCTCGGATATACGCTGCTGTTATCGCTACTCATGGTGATGACAAAGGATTAATTCTTCCATTTGATCTTGCGCCTCTTCAAATAGTCATTATTCCAATATACAAAGGAGAAAATAGGATAAAAATCGACAGTGAGTGTGAAAAAATAAAAAAAATATTAACTGAACTTAGGTTCACTGTTAAATTCGATAATTCAGAAGCAACACCTGGAAGCAAATTCAATTTCTGGGAGATGAAAGGAGTTCCAATACGAATTGAACTTGGCGAGCGCGATATTGAAGAAAATGCATGTGTTGTTGTTAGGCGCGATAAAAAAGAAAAAATAAAAGTTAAAATAAGCGAACTTATAAAAAAAATTAATGAGCTGAAAATCGAAATAACAAAAACTCTACTTGAGCGAGCGGATAAGGAATTCAAAACAAAAATAAATCGTGCGAACACATTTGATGAATTAAACAAAATCTTGAATAAAAACAGTGGATTTGTACGAGTTCCATTCTGTAGTGAGGAAATGAAAGGTGAAAAATGCGCTGATAAGATAAAAGAAGAATGCAAAGTAAATATTCGTGGCTCGTTATTCTCCAGCAAAGAAGAAAAGCCAAGTGATAAAGAAAAATGCATTACATGCGGAAAAAATGCAGATGTTTATTTATATGCTGCAAGACAATACTAATATTTTTATTTACTTCTGAATTACTTTTAGTACAGTAGTTCCGAACTTCTTTTAACACATTAATTGACTTCTTTAGAAATAATCTTGTTGTTTTGCCTATCAAAATTGCAATGTGATTAGCTCGAAAATTTTTTACCTATGAAAAATAGGTTAAATTATGGTAACTTCGATCTTGCGTTCAAGGCAAGACTCAGAACGCGAGACACAAGACCAGTGAGAAAAAGCATCAGTTTTTATTTACTTTCGGAAGTACTATTTAGTATGCTAGCCCCGTCGTCTAGAGCCACCTTTTCTTTTTTGCGAAGAAAGAAACGATGGACAGAGTATGGTCAAAGGTCTCGAGTATAGAATTAGGAAACTTGGGACTGACTTTGGATATCAGGCTTTGGACCTGGCGACACCAGTTCGAAAAGAAGAAACACATGGAGTTTAAATTAGGAAACGGACATCTGGTCGGGGCTAATTTTTATTAATCAATTTTTAACATCTCTCTGCTGTGTTGTATTATCTTACTCTCCCTTTATAGCTATAGCCCCCACTTCCTTTTTTCATAAAGTAGTAGACTGCAACTAATATAAGTATCAGAACGACAATGCCACCAAGAACTAAGCTGCTCCAATCAAACGGCTTTTTTTCATCTTTTTTAGGTTGTTCTACTGTAACAATTACTTCTGTCTGTTCTATTACACTAACTGACTTTGCAGCTTCTGCTAGTGCTTTTGTCTCTTCAGACAATTTCTTTGCTTGCTCATAGTTCCCTTCACCAAATGCATTCTGTGCTTCGAATAGTTTCTTCTTTGCAGCAGTAACATCCTTTCCTTCTTTAGAAGCAGTTATTATTGCTGAGTTTGCACTATCAATTGCAGCCTGAGCCTGTTCTTTTGTAACTGTTAGAGGAGGAACGATCTCTTTTTCAACACATTTGTGTTCTTTGCATTCATAACCAGTTGCACAGTCGTTATCTTCACAACATTCGTACTTAATCCATTTATGATCAGATGCATAGCCACAGGTTCCTGTTACTTTAATGCATTTTCCTTCACTGCAGTATTCATCTGCTGCGCAAGCCGAATCAGCAGAACAGATTGTTGTTACAGCAGGCTTAGTGGTGTCAGGTGGAGTCTCTTCTTCAACTACTATTTTCTTATCAACCTTACCTGAAGGCGCTGAAACTGTTGACAGAGTAGTAGTAAATGCACCAGGATTAGTTCCTAAATTAAATAAAACCTTTTCACCACTAAAATAATTTGTAGGAGTTACTGATCTTGTAAGAGTTGTTGTGTCTCCAGAAGCAACTGTAAGCGAACCAGAAGTCGAACCACTTAGTGATATCACTGAAGTTGTATAGGTAAATGAATAACTGGTGGTTATGTTTGTTCCAGATGGATTATATACAATAATTGTAAGAGTGAATGGGGAATTAAGAGCTTGATTAGAAACGCTTGATGGATTGCTTGCAGGAAGTACAGTAAGAACATTAGGTGATACAAATTGAACTATTGCTTCACTACTTCTCTCAGAACCAAACTGAGCATAGTAGGTATGATCACCTGCTACTGCTGCAGTTACTATAAATGTATTCGTACCACTGCAGGAACCAAGAGTCCTACCAGTTGTAGGATCTATTGTAAGACCAGATGAACCATAAAGATACAAAGTCCCGCTCGGAGTTCCACTTCCAACAAGAGTTACAGTTACAGTAACTGTATCACCAACCTGTGCAGATGAAACTGCTGAAGTAGTAATTGAAGTAATGCTACATCCTGCAAATAGTAGAGAAACAAAAAATAAAAGAGATAAACTAATCCAAACAAAAGAAACTTTATTTTTCATAGGATCACCCTGATCCTCCACCAATATTTATCATTCCTATGTGAAAGTCTTCTGTTACAATTTCACCACTAATATTAGCAGTTATATTTACTCTTATTTCACCATGGCCTGACCATGTTGGGCTAGGGCCAACTCTAAATGCAGTACAACCATTTATAGGCAAGACAGGAATGGTAGCCACATTAAGTGTAGTGAGTGGACTGTACATTACAAGAGGTATATTAGTAGGTCCTGAAAATCCAAATTGCCTTATCCATATTGCAGTAATGTTTGCATTGTGGAGAGGTGCATGATCTCCTTTAGTAGATAGAGTAATGTTTTTTGCACATACTTTAACTTCAATGATTGCAGTATTATTTTGTGGGCTGTATTGGCCTCCTTGGTTAGGATGTTTCATATAGAAGACCCATGTCTTTGTACTAGCAGTTGAATTGACTGCTGCTATTGCAAATGTATAATTCTTTCCTCTAACATTAATATATAAGCTTTTGCCAGGACCATCTGTTGTACTCTCACCTGCTAAGTTAAAAACCAATTTATTGTTTGTTTCATTTAGTGCAACTCGTAATGTACCAATGCCATAGAAGTTGGGGGTAGTGCCATTATAAACTTCATAACAACCACCTCCTGGGCACATTAGATCACCTGCACCACCACTTGTATTTGTAATAATTATTGGAGCCATACCTGCGTGTAATATCTTACCATAACCTTTTATGCGCCTTATCTCAATCTGCGAATCAGAGCCCATTGTTGCACTGTCATTAAATGTACCATTTACTCTCCAGAACATTCTGTATCTCCCTGCAGTAGAGATATTCATTGTCAACCATGCAATACCATTTGCATCTGTTAGTGCTGGAACTATTGTATAACTAGTATATGGAAGTTGACTACCGATACCCCAACCAATTTGATTCTCTGTGTAGATTGAGGTTATATTAACTGTAACACCAGAAACTGGTGTGCTTCCTCGAAGAACAACGTAAGGCAATGTTATATTTTGATTGACGCCATACTCTTCTGCAAACCTTGCATTACTTAAATCGCTTGAACTAATATTTTGTGTTCTTATTATTTTTACATATCCGCATCCATGGATGTCCCACATATAAAGGCCGTATCCCATGTTTTTATTTGTGCTATTAACAATTGTAAATGCGCTCGCATTCTTAGAACTATTCGGAATCAATGTGTTTCTTAACAACACCGTATCTGAACGACTATCATTGTTAGAATCAACAACTAATAGCTTTGTTGTTGCATTAATTAAAGTAGTTATCTCGCTATGACCTATCCAATAGCTAATACTTACATTAGGCATATAACAGACAAAATCACTGAGTGTATAACTAAAGTTCTGTGCTATCCATGTAAGATTCCACCCCTCATTTTCTAGTGAGGTATTGAATGCTTGGTCAAGAGTACTGCCACTACCACCACGTTTCCATAGTGGTATTCCTGCTTTTGGAATGCCTATTGCTACACCCTGTACAAATCCAAATATATCTCTTTTTATTTTCTCTCCAGTGAGATTATTATAACACGTAATAATAGCACGTGCATCACCTTTTTGAATAGTTGGAACGGTAATATTTAACTGCCATTGCTCAAAACCAGGATGGCCAGACACATTCCAACCATCAACAAGCAATGTCTGGACAACAGCTTTTGCAGGTACTCCTCCTGGAGAGCCTGGCCTTTCAAAGCTAACCGTACAGGCATTTGGTGTGATATTTGTTTTTGCATATAAATTAACTGTAATATTTTCTCCTATCACAAATGTTGAACCTTTAAACCACGTAAACACTTCTATTGGTGAATCTATTTGTATGCCATCAATAAATGTACTAGAAGTACCAGCGCCATCGCTAGCAATGATTGTAGCTTCAAGCCATCCTTCGCTTTCAGCCCATTTAGTAGGAGTACTACCACTAAGAGTGAAGTTTTGAAGAGAGAGGTTAAACAAGGTGTTTCCATTAGTAAATGAAAATATTAAACTATTTGCTGGTTTGAAGAACTTTGGAGGTCCATAACCTTCAAATGCGTGCATTTCAGTTATTTGAACTGTTCCTGAAGAGAGAGTAGATCCATTGAGATATTTTAACCCAGTAACATTAACAGTAATGTTTCCTGTACTTGATAGTGATTTTGGCCCTTCTCCGATTTGCTGTGCTGTTGGATCTGCTGAAGAGAATAAAACCTGACCTTTCATTTGATTGCACATAAAGAAGCCAGGAAGATTATCTTTATGCGCACCATTTTCATCTGTATAAGTTACATTTGCCATAAAGAAATAAGCACCTGAGAAGGTACATGCTGGATTAAATGTTACGATGGTTGCAATATCTCCATTAGTGTCGCTTGAGTTTTCAGTGAAGTTTATGCAGTTGGTAATAAGTTTGCCAGTTGATTCTTGTATAACGATTTGCGGTTTGGCGTTTAACCATAGAGCCCCTGCTTTAACAGACTCTCCTGTTTCTGCAACCATTGCATTGCCAATAAATACTTCTGTGCCCTTGCATCCTGCGTAGATATTCTCTTCTTTTCCTCCTCCTGGATCACCCATAGCAGCAGGCATGAAATTACCAACAACATATTTTGAAAAGAAAAATGTGTCACCACTAACTATTTCGCTTGTAGCACCTTGTGTTACATTTGCACTTACTGTAAGAATAAACGCATCTGTTGGAGATGTTGGCATGGTTATTTGAACTCTGTCATTAATATTGTCAACAACTTTGCTTAATGTAGCCACATTTATAGACTGATCATTTGGGAGGTTATATAATTCAATTACAGAAATGTTGTTAACATTACTTTTATCTAATTCATGATCACTTGAGTTAATTGCCCTAACAGTAAATGTTACGTTACTTCCTGGCTTGAACATCTGATGGAAGTTTTCGCCGCCTCCAAACGTACTCAATGGCATTATCCTAAGCATAAACGACTGAACATGAAATGTAGTAACACCAATCGCAGTACTGCTGCCAGCCGTAACATTAATTGTCAGCACATATACCCCAGAGGTAGAAGGCGCAGTAAAGTTTACAAAGCACATGTCCTCTCCAAAAAACTTTTCAGTAGATTTACTAAAGGTAGAAACAGCAACACCAGCGCCATCAATAGTTTTTAATGAAATAAGAGAAATCTTAGAGCAGTTGATTGTTCCTGTAACAGAACCATCACTACTACCCGCAATAAACTTATCTGATGAAAGATTCTTTACTAAAACTATAAAACCAACTTCTGAACCAGGTTTTATTGCTTCTTTTCCTCCTTTTTCTCTGTCATGAAAGAACATGTCCTCGTCAGCTATTAAATCAACAGCAACGGTTCCAACGGTAAACAAACTACCTATCTTATAGGTGTAGCTGCCATAAACTGCTTTTGCAGTTATGTAATAATTTCCTCCAGCAGAGGTAGTTGTATAATTAGCTTGATAAATTCCATCACCACTCTCAACTAAGGTAAGAGAAGTAACTGTTTTATTTGGTAATTGTACATATGCGCTTACAGAAGCACCAGTTATTGCTAAGTTATTTCCTAATCTTAAATTTGCCTCTATAGTAACGTTTTCATTAACTCCAAAAATATGACTATTAACTCCTTCTTGTGTTTTTGTATAAACTGTAAATTTAACTGCTTCATTTCCTGATGGTTTTACATTGAAAAAGAATTGGTTTGGGGTGGCTGCTTTGACAACTAATATATAAGATCCTGATGCATATTGAGGAATAGTTATATTATACACAATATTTCCATTTGCATTTGTTTTAGCTGATTCGTTTACAATAACCCAGGATTCCTGTCCACCGTTTGGACTAAATATCATGACGCCAATATTTGATGATGGATAGTTTTGAAGAGCATTAGCAGAGCCATTAGTAAGTGTTAAATTTACTCTGAAAGTAGTTCCTGTTGCATATGTTGGACTGCCTAAAACTGAGCTGGTTACACCACTCACATTAGTGACAGTAACATTATGGTAGTGTGTATTAGTACTTTCATTTGTTTTAATATAAATAGTGTAATCACCTTCTATTGTGGGCGCTGTTAAATACATGTTAACTAAATATGTGGTTTCATTGCTTACATTAGATGCATTATAGCTAAGGTTTTCAAGAATGCTTACGCTAACATTTACATTAGGAGAGCTTATGTTCCCATGAACAAGAAAAGTACCGCCAGCATAAGTTATATAATTTACATGCAGATCCTCAAGCGCTGCAAAACCAATCAAACTCAAAAATAGTCCAAATAATACCAATACGCGCGTATTCATAAAAATCGTAGATATTTACATATCTATTATTTATAAACTTTACTGAAGATGTTGAAGATGCGCAAATAGAGAAGAAAAAAAGCTTTGCGCCAAAATAAAATAACATCATAAAATCGCACTCATTATCGACGTGAACCGAAAAATTTTCTAATTTTACGTTTTTTATATTAAATGGCGATCAAAATGAAAAAAGCACAGAAGATCCTCAGTTATCTCCTTTAGGATCTTTGATTAACGCGTATTTTTGTCACGATGTGAAATGCGAATTTTTTCGAGAGTGATATACGTGGCGCAAAGCCAAGAAAAAACAAAGCTATTTAAACTAATTTAGATATAGAAAATTGATGCAAAGATAAGCATAAAATTACGACGTAAAATTAAAAAGATTTTTTGATTGAGATTAGTGGTAACGATGAGTGATGGAAGCGATGAATATACAGCAAAAGATATCCAGGTTTTAGAAGGCCTAGAAGGAGTACGAAGACGCCCTGCAATGTATATTGGTGACACTAGCAAAAGAGGCCTTCATCATTTAATATACGAGATCGTAGATAACAGCATAGACGAAGCGCTGGCAGGCTATTGCAAAAACGTCTGGATTACATTGCACAATGATGGCTCAGCATCTGTAAAAGATGATGGTCGAGGAATACCGACAGAAATCCATCCGCAAACAGGAAAATCTACGCTTGAGACAATCTCTTTAACATTACATGCAGGAGGCAAATTCGAAAAAAAAGCTTATCGAGTTAGTGGCGGGCTACATGGCGTTGGTATGTCTGTTGTTAACGCATTGAGCGAAAGAATGGAGATTGAAGTACATAGAAACGGAAAAATATTCTACCAAAGCTGTGCTTATGGAAAACTCTTAACACCTGCAAAAGAAGTTGGTCAATCGAACTGGCGCGGTACAGTGATAAGATTCAAACCAGATCAAAAGATATTTTCTGCTGTTGAATTTGATTATGAATACTTAAAAGAACGATTTATGGAGCTTGCATTTCTAAACAAAGAGATAACACTTTTGTTCAGAGATGAAAGAGAGGAGAAAGTAAAGGAAGAAAAATATCACTATGAAGGTGGGCTTAATCAGTTTGTCGAGCACCTTAACAAAGCAAGGACAAAGATTCACGAACCATTTTATTATAATAAGCGTTCAAACAGCACTGATGTTGAATATGCGCTTCAATATAGCGAAAGTTATAATGACATGGTTTACACATTTGTAAATGATATAAAAACGATTGAGGGTGGGACACATTTGATTGGATTCAAGACTGCGATTACACGTTCGCTGAATGAATATGGCCGCTCAAATAAGATTCTGAAAAATGAGAATGCGAAATTCTCTGGCGATGATGTGTTAGAAGGATTGACTGCAGTGGTTAGTATAAAACTTCCTGAGCCGCAGTTTGAGGGCCAGACAAAAACAAAGCTTGGTAACAGCGAAGTAAAAGGGATTGTTGACAGTATTGTCTATGACTCATTTATTACTTATCTGGAAGAAAATCCAGAACCAGCAAGAAGAATACTTGCAAAAGTGATGAATACGATGGAGGCGCGCGAGGCTGCACAAAAGGCAAAGGATCTTATCAGAAGAAAGAACATTTTTGAGACAAGCATTCTACCAGGAAAATTAGCAGATTGTGAAGAAGAAGACCCTGCAAAATCTGAGCTGTTTTTTGTGGAAGGCGAATCTGCTGGTGGAAGCAGTAAAATGGCACGAGATCGTCGTTATCAAGCAATCCTGCCATTAAAAGGAAAGATACTAAACGTAGAAAAGGCGCCATTGCACAAGACGCTCACGAGTGAAGAGATTAAATCAATTATCTTATCACTTGGTTGCGGGATAAAAGAGGATTTTGATATAAAAAAATTGCGATATCACAAATGCGTGATAATGACTGATGCTGATGTTGATGGATCACACATTCGTACGCTTATATTAACGTTGTTTTACAGATATTTCAAACAGGTAATAGAAGCTGGATATATTTACATTGCACAACCACCGCTATATAAAGTTTCTAAGGGAAAAAATATTAGATACGCGTACAGTGATGGTGAGAAAGATGCGATAGTTAAAGAGTTAGGCGAATCAGTCAGTATACAACGCTATAAAGGCCTTGGAGAAATGAACCCTGAACAGCTTTGGGAAACTACAATGGATCCAGAGCGCAGAACACTCAAGAAAGTCATGATAGATGATGCAATGAAGGCTGATGAACTATTTACAATTCTGATGGGCGACGAAGTCGAACCAAGAAGGCAATTCATAGAAGCACATGCAAATAATGTGAAAAATTTAGATATATAATCAAGAGTTTGTATACATCGAACATATATGAGGATTTTTATGGTTGAGAGAATAAACGAGGAAACGATCGAAAAAAACATGCGCGACTCTTATGTAGATTACGCAATGAGTGTGATTGTTGGACGAGCGATTCCAGATGTGCGCGATGGACTAAAGCCAGTGCACAGAAGAATACTCTACGCAATGTACGAACTCGGAAATACGCATGATAAACCATACAAAAAGAGTGCAAGAGTTGTCGGCGAGTGTTTTATTAAAGACACTTTAGTACTGACAAGTAAGGGTTTAATTCCAATTCAAAAAATCAGAGAAGGAGACAGCGTATTTACACAAGATGGATATGGCAAAGTAGTAAAACTCTATGAAATGCCTAAAAAAGAGTTGTTAAAAATAATCCTTGAGAATGGGACAGAAAATTTGGTAACTTCTTCTCAGAAATTCAAAACATTAAATGAAAATCTTGAATTCGAATGGAAAGAGGCAAAAGACATCGAACAAGGCGATTTTATTATTGTTAAGGCAGTTTATCCGCAAATAAGCGAATATATTTATGTTGGTACCTTAGATGAGAGAAAGATTTATCTTAACGAGAATGTTGGTTACTTGCTTGGTCAGTTATTATCTGATGGTTGGGTGGAAGGGCGTTATAATCGTAGCAAGGGTTTTAGGTGCGGCTTCTGTTCTGCTTCCATAGATGTGATCAATCGAATAGCTCTAATTCTAAAGGAAGAATTTAGCTATGAACCAACAATAGAAGAAAGAGAGTACGAATTACCAACATCAGGTGGTCAGGTTTTGATTAATAGAATGTATTCGCTGCGAATAAATCGAACAAAAATAAATGATTTCATTGTATCTGCCTTTAACCTTCGTAATATAAATGCTGCCACAAAAATTATACCGCGGCAAATTTTTACTTCTCCCAGATCAGTTATTTTTTCATTTGTTAGTGGTATGATAGATGGGGATGGAACTATTCACAAGACAAGAAACGTTATCAGTTATGTCTCAATTTCAGAAAAGATGATAAACCAACTTCAGCTTCTTCTTCAGCACCTTGGTATATTCAGCACAAAATACTCAGAAAAAGAATCACATGTGAATTGGTTCAAGGATTATGAAATCAAAGGGAAGCATATTTTGCATTATTTAGAGGTAAGAGGGAGATTCGCATTGATGCTGGGTGAGCTACTTAACCTATCAGATAAAATAAAAGCAGAAATAGCAAGCATTTTCAATAGCTCTCTTAAGGTTTTAAAGTATGATGAGATACCTTATGCCGCCAAAAAACTCTTTGCTGAGCTTAGTACGAGTCATCTTGGTGCTGGCTGGTATAAAGACAACGAAGACCATAAGAATTCTTCGGTTGCCAAGTTCATCAATCATATAATTGAAAACAACATCTATTTCTTAAAAGTTAAAGAGATAGAACATGCACTACTTGAAAAAACATATGATATTGAAGTTGAAGGAAGCCATGAATTTGTCGCAAATGGTATGATCTCGCATAACTGTATGGGTAAGTATCACCCACACGGCGATGCACCTGTTTATGAATCATTAGTCAGAATGGCGCAAGATTTTAGTATGCGATATACTTTAATTGATGGCCAAGGAAATTTTGGAAGCATCGATGCTGACCCACCTGCTGCGCAAAGATATACAGAAGTGCGCATGGCAAAACTTGCAGATGAAATGCTTAATGATCTTGAAAAGGAAACAGTTGATTTTACTCTAAATTTTGATGCGACATTGAAAGAGCCAACTATTCTTCCATCTGCCATACCAACACTTTTGATAAATGGTTCTGCTGGTATCGCGGTTGGCATGGCTACTAATATTCCGCCACACAATATGAATGAAGTAATAGATGCATGCATTGCACTTATAGAAGGTGCTGGTGAAGACCAGTTAATTGGAATTATAAAAGGTCCTGATTTTCCAACTGGCGGCTTAATCGTAGGCCGAAGTGGTATTTACGAAGCATATAAAACAGGCCGTGGAATAATCAAGATTCGAGGAAAAGCAGAAATAAAAAGCGGAAAGGAAAGCAAAGAGGGAAAATCTTGTATTTCAATAACAGAAATTCCGTATCAACTATCAAAGACGGCTATCATAGAGGCAATAGCAGATGCAGTAAAAAACAAAAAAATTGAAGGAATTTCTGGCGTTCACGACCGTTCTGACCGCGATGGTATTGAAATTCTTGTTGAGCTCAAGCGAGATGCGAATGCTGAAGTTGTTCTTAACCAACTCTATGTGCACACACCATTTGAAACTACGTTCGGCATAATTAATCTTGTTCTTGTAGGAAAGGAACCTAAGACTCTACCACTTTTCCAACTCATAAATCAGTTTGTGGAATTTAGAAAAGAAGTAATAACCAAACGCTGCAGATTCAATCTTAAAATGGCCTTGGAAAGGGCAGAGATATTAGAAGGATTAAGAAAAGCACTAGAGAATATTGATTCAGTAGTAGCATTCTTGAAAACTGCAAAAGATGTTGATGATGCGCGCTCGGGATTGATGAGCAGCTATGCATTGAGCGAAAAACAGGCAAATGCAATATTAGATATGAAACTCCAGAAACTTATTGCACTTGAGCACAAAAAGATCAATAATGAGTACTTAGAATTGCAAAAGACAATAAATTGGCTAAATGATGTGCTTTCAGACAAAGGTAAAATACTAAAAATAGTAAAAGACGAACTTCTTGAGATTAAAAACAAATATGGTGACAAGAGAAGGACTGGAATAATCGATATTGAGGGAGAAGTAACAGATGAATCGCTCATTCCAAATAACGAAGTTGTTGTAACAATCACGAATAGAGGCTACATAAAGCGCGTTGGGCTTGATGAATACCGCTCGCAGAGACGCGGTGGCAAAGGCGTTGTTGGAAGTGAAACAAAAGAAGAGGATGTAATACAAGATGTTATAATCACAAGAAACAGAAATTACCTTCTTTTCTTTACGAATAAAGGCATTGTCTACTGGCTAAAGGCATATGAGATTCCAGAAGGAACAAGATACGCAACTGGCAGACCAATTGTAAATCTCATTCAACTGCAGGATCAGAATGAGAGGATTACATCTTGGATATCTGTTGTTGAATTTAATGCAAATGACTATCTATCAATGGTAACGAAAAATGGGATAATAAAACGTATATCATTAGATAACTTTTCTAGACCTAGAAAAAATGGAATAATCGCGATAAGGCTTAAAGAAAATGATGCGCTTGTTGATGTTGTAAAAACTGATGGAAAACAAGAGCTGTTGATTGCAACAAGAAAAGGACAGGCAATAAGATTCAAAGAAGAAGAAGCGCGTGAGATTGGGAGAACTGGTCAAGGTGTAATTGGGATACGGTTTAAAGAAGATGAGGATAGTGTAGTGGCAGTTACTGTTTGCAATAAACCAACTGTGATTACTATCACTGAAAATGGATATGGTAAAAGAACGCATACTGATGAATATAGAGCGCAAGGTAGAGGTGGCAGCGGAGTAATCAACATAAAAACTGAAGGGAGAAATGGAAATGTTGTTGGTGTAAAAACAATTAATGATGGCGACGAAATAATGGTAGTAAGCTCGAAAGGCCAAACAATTCGCATTCCTGCAGATAATATTTCTGTAATTGGAAGGAATACACAAGGTGTGACTATAATTCGTTTAAGCGAAGGAGAAAAAGTTTCTAGTTTTGCAGTTGTACATAAAGAGAATGTTGAAGAAAATATAGATAAAAAGATTGCAATAGACTAAGAGTGTTTTTCAATAAATTCTTTTATCTGATTTAGGTAGGTGTAAAGTATCTTTGATGTTCTAA
>JBGFRY010000018.1:0-6330 GCA_041694845.1 Microcaldota archaeon | reverse complement strand
GTTGTACATAAAGAGAATGTTGAAGAAAATATAGATAAAAAGATTGCAATAGACTAAGAGTGTTTTTCAATAAATTCTTTTATCTGATTTAGGTAGGTGTAAAGTATCTTTGATGTTCTAACTGAACAATCGCATTTTTAATAGATTTTTTTCTTTTTTAGTTTTTTTAAAAGTATCTTTTCAAACTCTAGTTTGCGATAGATGAGTTAATAGCCATTATTTCATCACTATCATATTTATATACAGTGCCTTAAGTCTTAAAAAACAAGCCTACTAATTCCTATTGCTCCTTTATCCACTTCATCGTCTTTTCGAAATCTCTTTTTATTCCGTACTTTTCAAAATAATGTAAAATGTTTTGAACATCCCGTTCCAAAAATTCATTTGCACGTGGATGGCCTAATACCACGCCCTGACCAAAATCGATAAGATATGGAAAATCACCCAACAAGATATTATATTCGCTTATGTCAGCATGCACTAAACCTTCATTGTACATCTTTTTTATGTCATCAAGTATAATGTCGAGATCTTCTTTGCGAATTGCGCCTAAGGTGCTCATTTTAGGATATGCATCGCCATTCTCTCCTAAAAAGCTCATTACTAAAATATGTTTCAATATAAAAATTGGTTTTGGTGCGTGTACGCCAGCCAGTTCGCATATTTGCAGATTTTTGAACTCCTTTCTTGCGAATGCGATTACAACATTCCTGTCAGTTCCTTTTATTTTTTTAAATCTTGGATCAGCGTTGAGATACTCTTCTTTTCTAAAAAACGGGGATGTTTCGATTTTATATACCTTTACAGCAACAAAACTGTTGCTAAGTGTTGTTGCACGAAATACATTTGCTTCTTTACCTGTTGATATTGGAAAATCTACTTGTTTTAATATTCCTTTTTTTATCATCTTAGAGAGAATTAGTAATGTATTCCTATCAAAAACTTCGCTCTCGATTTTTTTACGTTCTTTTAAAATGATTTTCTCTTTTGAAGGTTTTTTTGCGCTCACAGAAGACCTCTTTCTTTAAGCCATTGTGCATGAAGTGGTCGGTATCTCCAAACTACATCGCCTTTCTTGTCGCCTTCGATATCCCATGGTTTTACGATAACAGCATCTCCATCCTTAACCCAGATAGTATTTTTCATCTTACCTGGGATACGACACATACGTTCTTTACCGTCTTTACACGCAACACGCATTCTTGACCCGCCCATCAAACTGATTACTATTCCAAATACTTCACTACCACGCGGCATTCGAAATCTTCCTTCATTACTAGAATTTTTTTCCAATCCTGTCACCTTATCGTAGCACGCGCACCGCATGCTTCGCAAACAAGCTGTTTCAAACCATGGCCTGCATCAGCTATTTTAGTATCTGGCTTTTTACATTCCTTACAAAGAACGAATTTTTGAGTAAATTCCTCAAGTTTTTTATTAACAATATCACTATTGGTGCGTCTTTGAAGAATGATCCTATCTCCTTCTTCTGAGATTGGAACAGCTAACTCTTTTGATAGCCATTTTATTAAAATTCCTTTCTCTCTCCTCAACTTATCAACAACAACACTGAAATTTTTTATCACTGTTTTATTACCTTCTGTAAAGGATTCGAATGTTGGAATTTCAAATCTCTCCTTTTGCATAACCTGCTTCGGCAGATTCTCATAAATATTGTCAAGAAGTTTCTCGTAGTTTTCAATACCCATGGCGAAGATAAGAATGCCAAGAATTTTTAAATATGAGTATATTTTAAAGATATCATGCGAGTAATAGGAAATTTAGAATATAGCCAAATAATCAATGAGTTACAACTACTACTAGGAAAACATTTTTCTAAGATGAAGCAGTTAGATTCTGACACACTGGTAATAGCAATAGGTAATAGATATGTAATTATACAACTTGGCGTTCGCCTTCATACAACAAAGTATATAATTGAAAATGAAGTAAAAGGAAAATTTGTTGAGTATGTAAAAAATGCATTAAAGAATCAGAAACTAAAACGAATTTACCAGCATAATAATGACAGAATTATTGTTTT
Organism: Microcaldota archaeon; assembly: GCA_041694845.1. Lineage (GTDB taxonomy): Archaea > Micrarchaeota > Micrarchaeia > Anstonellales > Bilamarchaeaceae > JBGFRY01. The sequence continues at coordinate 4,286 of JBGFRY010000018.1, read as the reverse complement.
TGAATTTGAATTTGGTTCTCTAATTTTCGAGATGTTTGGTAAGGGGAATGCAATACTAATTAAGAATGGAATCACTGAGAGCGCATTTAGAGAAGAGAAATGGTCAGATAGAGAAATAAAAAAAGGAATAAAATACAAATTCCCAAAATCAAATTTAAAACAGGATTTATACAGTGCATTATCAGAAAAATATGTTATTTCTGCATTACTCTGCATACCACTTGGAAAGGAGTATGCACAAGAAATTCTAATGCGATGCGGCATAGATGAAAAAAAACCTGGAAACAAAATTACTAATAGCGAAATTGAAAAAATAGAAGCAGAAATTGATAAAATTAAATCATCTCTAAAACCACTTATTTTCTATGCAGAAACAAAACCAGTAGATTATGGCCTTACTGAGTTCAGAAACCATGTTAACAAAGAGAAACAAGACTTCCCATCTTTTAACGAAGCTCTTGATTTTTTCTATTGGAACGTTGAGAAAAATGATAATAAAGAAATAACAAAAATAAAGATAAGGATCGAACAGCAGAAAAAAGCACTTGAAAAATTAATAGAAGATGAAAGAAATGCACGTTTATGCGGCGACTTTATATATACAAATTATGAGAAAATTGAGGAAATATTAAAAGATGCTAAAGAAACTACTAAAAAGAAAAAAGAAATTGAAATGGAAATCTAAGAGCTATTTTTGACTTATAATATATTCTTTTAGCATTTCATGAGCTTTTTTTGGCCTGTCAACGACAATTGCTAGTACTGTGTATTTACCATCCCTAGAGAGCATGTGAACATTTTCTATATTCACACCATTATCTGCCATTATAGAGGTTATTTTATTTAACTCGCCAGGCCTATCTGCTAGTTTTATTATTAAAGAATTAGCTTCTGTAACAGAATAGCCGCTATTTTTTAGTATCTCCATCGCTTTTGTAGCATCTTTTACTGTTAACGAGATAATTGCTTTACCGCCAATTACCTCAACGCTTATAGACTCAATATTTATCTTTGCTTTTCCTAGGAGATATGAAATATCTGCGAGTAAACCAACTCTATCATCAGCTACAATAGTTAAGTTTCTCATCTTCCCACCACATCAAATTTGATAAATATGTACATAAGGGAAACTTTTTATATACATTATTTCAGCATTATTTATTAAGCCTGCTTCTTTTGCAACTGCAACAACCTTTTTGCCAACAAGATTTGCAGAAGAACAATTATTTAATGCATCCACTAATTGTTTCTTATCGCATTTCTTTCCGCAGTAAAAATTTCGATATTTTTTTAGATCAATTACTTTTTCTCCTTCTTCTATTATCTTACCAAGAAGAGTAGCATCACATGCTGCAACAATACTGCCATTTTTTGTATAATGAATCTTAAGATACATAACAAAATTGCTCATTCTCTCTTTTAAAATTTTTCGCAGAATTTAAATTGTGTGCACGGGTTGCGGAGACACGCGACAGCGCCAATATGAGTAGTGATGGAGCGTAGCTGAAGCGGTCAAACAAAGTCTCGAGTTCATATGAATTCAGGACGCTTGATTCGAAACACGAGACTTTTGTAAGCGACAGACTCAAGATCTGCTGGCTTAGCGCCTTCGAAGGTTCAAATCCTTCCCCGTGCAATTTCTATTTCCGTAATGTCCTCACATTTAAAACCGTATTGAAAAAGTTGTTCTATATATTCGTTTTCCTTCTCGTGTACCAATTAATTTTTTTGTCATAATATAACGCTGTCCTAGTTGGCCTAAAACAATCAATGTTTTTTTTGTGTTCCCAGAATAAATATCAATCCCGCCTTTAGCATTTTCAATTTTGCTAATAAATGTCGTTCTCTTAAGAAGACGCTCGATCATCTTTTTATATCTCTCAATCCTTTTTCCATCTCCTCGTAACTGAACAATCGCTTCATAATATCCTCCACTAATTCTTGAACAGTCACTGCACATTGTTTTTACAAATTTTATATCAATTAGTATCTCTACAAAAAATTGTCTGTCTTCTTTTTCAATTAAGAAAACAGCGCATTTTCTAATGCCATCATATGTTACTTCTTTAAACTCACCTTTGCATCTCTTCGAAATAAATCTATTAATAATAGCTGATTTTTCCTTCTGCCATTCTCCATGAACAAAAATGCGATCACATTTTTTACACTGTTTTATCTCTTCATGCATAGGCACTTTTATATTAAATGTGTAGCAATCACTGCAAAAAGATTCTATAAAATCTTTTTCATTTTCACTTTTACCACATTTAGGGCAGAGCAACATGATATTAAAATGTTTAAGAAAGAATAAAAACGAAGAGTATGTACTCCAAAAAGACAACAGTAGAAAATAAGGCTGTTTCACTTACGCAATATTTCTTTTCACTACCACCAGTGGAATATTTTTTTGCAGCTATTATAGCAGTCGGTATTCTATTTGGTTTTTGGGTTAATGCAGCTACTAAAGTTGGTTCAACTATTTTATTAAATGATGTATATGCCGGTCTTTTTTTACTCTCTATTCCAGCGCTAATATGCGCAATTTTGATAAAATTAATGGCTAGAGGAGTACTTTTCAAAAGAATAGTTGCAACTGTTCTTGCAGCAGAAATCTTATATGCACTAACTTATGCTGCAACAATAGTAGTATCTTCATATGGCTCTTTTTATGCTGAAGTTGCAGTTTTCATAGGTGCTGGCATTGTCTTTGTACTTTGGTATGCTATAGGGCGTTTGGTGTTTATCCTCAAGATCCGATCAATATTTTTTGCAATTCTCCAGTTGCTTGTTCATTTGATATTTTTATTTCGTAGTGGAATAATTCCGTTTGAGACAGAACCAATAAGTTCGATTCCAAAATTTTACATCGTCTCATTAATCTTCTTAGGTGCACTTTACTTGTTCTTTCTAATCATAAATGCACCTATGAGAAGAAGTTTTGGAATCAGCAGCACTGATGCGTTTTCTATGTTTATAGGACAGTGGCTTTATCATAATAAGGATCTTGAAGGGGCATTAGAGAATGTTGGTACCCGCGCTAGAACACTACTGTCCTTTCTGTCCTTTAAGAGGAGTAAAGATAAAATATTTTTTGTTGTTCCGTGCATACATTTTGGTCCTTTTGGGAATCTTGGTGGAAGTGAATTTGCATATAAAATTGCAAATGAATTGGACAAGGAATATCATTCCAAAACATTTGTTTTCCATGGTACTGTTACTCATGATTTGAATCCTATTTCGTCTGCTGAGTTAACCAAGCTTGTAAATACTTGCAAAGAAATAATAAAAAGTGCGAAATATAAACAAGCATCAATCTCTTTTTGCGAAGCTGCTTATGAGGAATGTTCTGCTAAAGTGCTAAACATCGACAATTCATCTTTTATTGGTCTTTCAAGAGCACCATATATAACAGAAGATATAAATTTTGGTCTTGGGCTTGCGATGATGGCAGAAGCAGAGAAGCATAGAAAGCTTGCGATAGTTGTTGATCAACACAATGCAGAGACTGGCGAGATTACTACTTTTGAACCAGGTGACAAGATAGGCTTCAATTACATTGAAGCAATAAAACTTGCACTAGATAAAAAAACAAAAAAAAGCAAACTACTGCTAGGTATTTCCCACAGGGCGGTTAACTTACCATTTATTGGTAAGGCAGGTATTAAGATTGCAGTATTTGGTACTTCTCCAGAGTACGTTCTTATATTAATAGATGCAAATGGTATTGCACCTGTTTTTCATCAGCAGATTGTTTCGAAAATCCAAAAAATTGGGAGACGTTATAATAAAAACTGGGTAATCGGTGTCTTTACTACGGATACACATGAAGTAAATATAATTCGCGGTGGTTTGAATCCAGTACAAGAAGAGGACTTACTTTTAGAAGAGATAAAGACAGGAGTAGTTGAAGCAATGCTTGATGTTTCAGAAGCTAAAGTTTTCATAGCAAAAAAATGGTTTGATATAGATGTTCTCGGGGCAAAACAATCAATTGAGATTGTTTCAACTGTAAATTCAATTGTAGCTGTTGCAAAAATAATCGCTCCACTGATTCTAATTGGCAGCATTGCAATTATATTATTTATAATAGGAAAACTGTGAAGCACAGTAAACCGCAAAGTAAATAAAAACTGATCGATTTCGAATTGACTTGCTGAAAATTTTTAAAAACAAACAAAAAATTCGAAAAATTCGTTCGCTCGAGCGTAGAAAAACCTTAGAAAAATCATTTGCAAATGTTTTTATTTCAGTGAATTCTACGTTGTATGTTATCCCAGCAGAAGATT
>JBGFRY010000046.1:0-28250 GCA_041694845.1 Microcaldota archaeon | reverse complement strand
AAATAGATCTGAACAGCATGGTTAAGATAGGCCTGCTGAAAAAGTCTGGCAAGGCCAGATCTAGTATGTATAAACTTGCATAAACTTTCATTTTAAAGATGAAAGAATATGAAAGATTTAAGCGCATATTTTTGTGTAAGGAGCATGATGTATTAGTAGTAGCTAAACTTTAAAGAGCATTAATTAATAAAATGATAAACAAACATCTAAACAATTTTTCCGCTCCAAAACATCTTCACATACTTTTCAGGTTCGCTTGTAACTAAAAATCTTCTTCTATCATCGAGAACGCTGCGATAGTTTTTCCATTTAAATCTTTCATCCATGAAAATAATCGCACATCTGTCAGTTTCTTTTCTTATCCCTCTCCCAGCAGCCTGAAGTGCTTTTATTATTGCAGGATAAGTATAGCCGTACTCCCAACCTTTACCAAATTTATCTTGATAGTAATCTATAAGTGCCTGAGTTTCTATGTTTGGCTCTTCAAGCGCAATACCAACAATTATCACAGTTTTTATTTCCTCTTTGCAATAATCCAAGCCTTCTGAAAGCGATCCTCCTTGTACTCCACAAAGCACGCCACCATGCGCAAAACGATGCAGCAACTCTGCAGTTTCCTTTGGGTTCATTTTGTCTTTCTGTACTACCAGATTTTTTGTTTTTAATAATGGAACAACTGCATTCAACACAACATAAGAAGGAAAAAATATCGCAATGCCATCTGGGGATTCTCTTATTACCCCATCGATTATTTTCGCCATTTTTGAATAATTCTCAAAATTTCTCTTTGAATATTTAGTAGTTGTTCCTTCTGCAATTATATTAATCGTATTTTTCTCATCAAATGGGGAGTGATATTGCTTCATCACTGTTCGCTTCTTATCCAACCCAATTGTATCACGATGCATTTCTAATGGAATAAGAGTTCCACTCATAAGAATTGCTGAATGTACATTATTTAGAAAAGATGTGGCAATTGAAGGATCAAGAAAACGTTTTGAAAGTGAGAAATAACCATTCCGTTTCTTTAGTACTCTAATTGTTCCTTTTTCCTCGCTTGCCCAATTCCTTATGAATTTTGAAAATCTTAGGCATGCACTTTTCTTATTAGTACGTTCTATAAATGCAATACCAATATCCTCAAAATATTCTGCCATTTCTTCTTTTTCCATATTATATGCTGACAAAAATCCATCAAACATTTCTTTTGAAGCAAGGATTTCTTCATTCTCTGCAAGTTCTTTTTTCACCCATCTATCGAATTCATCTGCTAAGCGTACTGGCTCTGCTCCAACTAGGTTCATTTCCTTTTCCAATCTTTTAAGAGTAAATGAATTAATTGTAGAAGAAAGATGGTCTCTAACACGCCGTGCAAGATTATGTGCTTCATCTACGATCACTATAGATTTTTCTAATCTCTTTTTTGTCTTGAGTAAAAATATCTCTCTGATTTGTGAAATCATTAAATGATAGTAATCTGCAATGATTACATCAGAAATACTGGCGATCCGCATAAGCAATTCATAAGGACATGCAAAAATTTTTTCACTTAATTCAATAACTTCATTATGTGTTTTCGCACAGCCATATTGCAAAAGTAATTTCTTAAATAATAGTTCAGCTCTGCTCTGATCAACCTTAGAAAATCCCTTAGCATTCTTGTAGAACTCACACTGCTCGTTTTTTCTTTTCTTCTCACAGTATTGATAGAAGCCATCATGATCTAAATCAGCAAGCGAAGGATCTATACATGCATATCTGCGGCCAATAATATCAACTGCACGTATATCTAGTTCGTGCTTTGCTACTAAATCACGTACGACATCAACTGCAATTTTATGCTGAGAAATTTTTGGCGTAAGAAAGAATATTGAGAAGCCATTTTCTAACGCATAAGTAATAGCTGGTGATAGAACCGCATCTGTTTTTCCTAATCCTGTACATGCATTGGCTATCAAATGCTGTTGGTTTGAGAGTATATTATAAGTGTCTTCTATTAGTTCGTTTTGATGTAAACGTAATTTATTATGTCTGAAATAAATATTTGCAATCTCACTCATTTTTACCTAAATATATTAATAAAAATAGGATTATAACATTATTACCTGCGATTTAAATGAGATTTATCTATAAATTATCTTACAATCTCATTTAAGACCACTTTTTTGAATAAAGTATTTAAATACAACGACGCAACAAAGTAATTGTAACTACTAACGTAAGAGAATAAGAAATAACAAAAAATGAGGACCAGAAACTATGGGCAAGAGAAGAAGGGGAAGGGAAAGACTTGAAAGTTGTGAATCATGTGGAAGAACCATACCAAGAGACAAGACTGTTTCTTTTAACAAAAGAAGTAGATTTACTACTGATCTAAGAGGAACTGAAAATGTTTCTTTTTTGACTAATAGAGATGTTTACTACTGTATAAGCTGTGCCAAGCACAGGAAGATTTTTGAAAAGAAAAAACAGATCGCTCAGAGAAGACGGGAAGTTTTCTGAGGGACGTTGATGGAAGAAACTGTTAGTTGTGATGGGAAAAAATACGTTGCATTACAGCAAGATCTTGGAAATTTAAATTTAATTGTTATAAAAGCGAAAAAAGGATATGTTGCTTGCAGCTATATAAACAAAGAAATAGCTGAGAAAGTTGGAGATGTTGCTGCATTTGCTTCAGGTGTTAAAACTATTGATGATCTCCTAAAAGCAAAAATACGCGAAACAACAACATGGGCAGAGGATATAGGAATAAGAGAGGGGATGTCAGTAAAAAAAGCATTGGAAATTATGGATAGACAAGAATAGGTAAGTCTTGCAAGCGTTATAACGTAAACCTTAATAGATTAGGCACTAATGAATTTGTAAAAGTAAAAAAATGGATTGAGAGTGCCAGAAACGTATCAGAAAGAAAGGCAATAGAAAAGATAGAACCATTTGTTGAGCCTTTGCAAAGAGGAGCTTTGCGCCAAAATGAAATAACATCATAAAATCGCACTCATTATCGTCGTAAATAATTTCAAAAATATTCGTATGTTGATTAATGCGTATTTTTGTCACAATGTAAAATGTGAATTTTTTCGAGAGTAATATACGTTGCGCAAAGCCGTTTAGGATATAAGAATTATAAGGATATTGAGAAAAAACTTGTCAAGAATACAGTAGATCACAGAGGATTGTCTTGCATGGAAAAACTAAGTAGGGAATTAGATGTTTCACTTTTATGTCTCTATACTGCATATTCAGCATTGATAAAACTTAGCGCTGTCAGCGACATCTGATTGCGGGCGCATATCAATAGCTAGGTTGAATGTAGAACTGTTAGAGATTTATAATTCTGCAACTGCAAATAACAACGGGAGAAGTATAAACAATGCTACACCACAGTATGGCTTCTGTTTTTTTTTCGATGCATTTTGCTCGCATATCTCTTTTGTAGTTGATGCGCCTGCTACAAGCAAGTTGAATTTGTCCTCTCCTTCATCAATCATGACACATTTCGTAGGATCTTGTAAAATATGTGCAATATCTGCGTAACAGAGATACGCCTGGCTACGGGCTATATCTTTATTTATGAAACCAGGACTTAAAATTGCAAGAGTAAGAATTTTATCACAATACTGCTCAGCTGCAAAACCATTTTTGAATGAGGCATAGCTAATTGCGACTTCATGATAGCATAATGCAAGCTCCCCAGTTTTTTCTGGTTTTCCTGCATAGTTAACACAGTCGGTCTCAGTTTTTAGACCTACTATTGCACTAAAAGTAATTGATGTATATAAAATAAATGCAATAAAAACCATAGTAATTATATTGCGCATATCATCAACTTTGTTTAATATTTTATATTTTATTTCAATAGTTCTTGGAATGGTTTAAGAAGTTTATGCGCTTTTTCAAGAGCTAACTGAATTTCTTTTTCATTCTTTGCGCCTGCGCAGATAACTTTTCCATTCTTGAATAGAAGGAGAGATGCCTTAGGATCTTTGAATTTTAAAATTGCTCCAGGAAATTGCTCTGGCTCGTATTCAACATCACGAAGTTTGTATGCAATCTTATAAAGGTCAATCTGCATATCAAATGCTGCTGCTGCAACTATGTTTGTTACTTCAATCTCTGGTTTCTTTCTTTTTATTATGTTTTTCGCATATGGTAAAAGTAGCTTTATTGTTCTCTCAATTGTTTGTTCAATTAGCTTTCTTTTTTTGCATCCAACACAAACGACTTTTCCATTCTTGAATAGAAGGAGAGATGCCTTAGGATCTTTGAATTTTAAAATTGCTCCAGGAAATTGCTCTGGCTCGTATTCAACTTCTTTAACTTTCTGAGCTAATGAAAAAAGATCAAGTTCTAAACCAAGATTTGCAGAAGCAACAATATTAGTAATAACGTAAGAAATCTTTTTTGCCAACAAATCACCTTTGCCACGTTATAAAGGTTTTTAAATAAGATACAATGCCCTAAAATCATTTAAATACTTTGTGATTTTGGTATTTAAAACCTTTTATTTCAATTAAATTAAAAATGAGGGAACTATTATGTGCGGTATTATAGGAATATTGTGCAAACAAAACAGTAAAGTAACAATAGAAGAAGCAGTAGATGCACTGAAAAGATTAGAATATAGAGGTTACGATAGTTGGGGTTATGCATTTCTTGAAGAAAATAAGATAAAACTTGAAAAAAGAGTTGGAAAAATAGGAAAACCAAACATCATATCTAGTACAACAGTTGCTATATTACATACAAGATGGGCAACCCACGGAGAAGTAACAGAAAGTAATGCCCACCCACATTTAGACTGTAAAAGGAAAATAGCGATTGTTCATAATGGAATAATAGAAAATTATCTTGAGCTAAAGAAAAAACTTGAGGAAAAAGGGCATAAATTTAGCTCTCAGACAGATAGCGAGATAATTGCACATCTATTTGAAAGTGAATGTGGTAGCCTTTATGAACGTGCTAAAAAGATTGCACAATTGCTAAAAGGATCTTTTGCACTTTTAGCAATTAATGCTGAAAATGATTCTGAGATAGTTGCAATCAAACATGAAAGCCCTCTTTGTATTGGTTTAAGTGAGAAAGTACTATTTTTTGCAAGCGATCCTATTGCTTTTTTGAATAAAACTACAGAGGTAATCTATCTTGACGAAGGTGAAGTTGCTTACGCAACCTTGGAGAATGGCACATTCGAGATTGAATTTTATGATAGTATAAAAAAATGCGAGAGAAAAAAAGAATCAAAAAAACTTTCTTGGAGTGGTTTTGATAGCGAACTTAGAGGTTATCCACATTATATGCTAAAAGAAATCCTTGAACAACCTAAAACAATGCTAAATGGCATGGATCTCGATGCTGCGCAGAAATTTGCAGAAAAATTAAAAGGAAGGAAAGTTGCTGCAATAGCATGTGGAACTGCGTGGCATGCTGGCATAATTGGAAAGCATATATTAAGCCACATAGCAAATTTTCAGATTGATGTTATGATGGCACATGAGTTTCATTACTTCATAGAGGATCTAGACAAGGATGTTATATTACTTGCAATATCGCAAAGCGGTGAAACAGCAGATGTAATGGAATGCGTACGAAAGGCAAAACAACGTGGGATAACGGTTTATAGTATTGTAAATGTCCCATTTTCTACGCTTGCTCGAGAAAGCGAAATGGTTTTCTATATTAATTGCGGTCAAGAGATTGCAGTGGCAAGTACAAAAGCATTGACAAATCAGATTCTTGCATTTTATTTAATCGCATACGCGCTCGCAGGAAAAACAATAGATGCAAAAACAGAGATAATCAATATAGCAAATCTTCTTGAAAAAAAGATTGACTATTTTGATAAAAAAGCGCAAGAGGTTGCAGAATTGCTAAAAACAAAACAGCATGTCTACATTATAGGAAGAGGACTTAATTTCCCAATAGCATTAGAAGGTGCACTAAAACTTAAAGAAGTAAGCTACATTCATACAGAAGGTATGCCTGCAGGCGAATTAAAACATGGAACACTAGCGCTAATCGAAAATGGAACACCTGTAATACTACTCTGTCCGTCAGATTATACTTACTATGACAGCATAAATAATGGGCTTGAGATAAAGACAAGAGGTGCAATAGTAATTGGTATTAGCGATAGATTACATCAATTATTTAATATCTGGATCGAACTGCCAACACTAGAAAATACTATTTTCTATCCTTTTTTTGAGATAGTTGTACTCCAGCTTATTGCATATCACACTGCTGTGGCTCTTGGAAGAGATATTGATAAACCAAGGAATCTTGCAAAATCTGTGACTGTGAAATAGATTTGACAACTTATCTTCTCTTATAAATATAGAAGTAGAAATAAATAAGAGCCAGAAGAATTATTGCGCCAATAGCAATCGGAATTATATCTAAACCACCTTTCTTAACATCTGTTGTAATTGAATAATCCTTAAATCCAATTTTCTTTATCACAATAATTATTTTTCCAGGATCATTAAACTTTAATGTGAGATATCCACTGCCTGTTTGCTTAGTTGACTTTCCACCGACTATCGCTGTGAACGTTTCAACTGGCAAACCACTTTCTTCATCAGCAACAGAAATGTTAAACCATTCGCTAATCCCAACTGATGATGGGTAAGAAACTTTAAATTTATTCAAAGGTAGTGATGTGTCCCTATTTAATAACAGAGATGAAAAAGCCACATCCTCTTCATCTCCAACTCTACATTCAATAATGTTAAAACCATTAGGTAGTAGCGTCGGATCAAGGAGGAATTCCCAGTTACTTCCATTAACAGTGGCCTTTTTCCATTCTCCTCCTTCAAGTCGTACATAAACATTAGGTGTACCACTTGCTAATACAATTCCTTTTATAAGAATTTCTTTATGACCAATTGTGGTGCCGTCCTTTGGTTCGGTTATTGTACATGCTTTATCTGTATTTAATGCATAAATACTATTGTCGCTAGAAGGCAATATAACGTTTCCAAGGTTAAAGGATGGGCTATTTACTTTTCCTTTTGCTGCCCATTTCCATAATAACTCTCCATTCTTTGCTCTAAATACATAGAGATTACCATCATCACTCCCAATGAAGATTGCTTTTTCTTCGCCGAGTGTTCCTTTTACAGGTGTACTGCTTAATCCACTGCCTGCTGATGCCTTCCACACAATACCACTTGTCGTACTGTCAATAGAGTAAAGATAACCATTGGTAGTTCCAAAATAAAGAGTTGTCCCATCAATAATAAGATCACCAACTATCCAACCATCTATATTTTTGCTCCATTTCACTGATCCACTATTAAGATTAACTGCATAGAGTATGTCATCGATTGTACCAATATACACAACTTCAGATTCTATTAGTGGCCTTGATGTCCAAATTGTACCGATTGTTGTTTTCCATTTCAGTTTTTTTCCTTGTACTGCAAATAATTGATTATCAACCCCAAACACTACTATATTATCGATAGTTGCAGCAGGAGGAGTAACCACTGTTGCATTTTTCGATAGCGAGTAGATTATAGATGGAGCGCCTACTTTTTGAACTAAAATAAGTGCATTTAGCGTCGTTAGATAGATATTATTTGGAGTAGTTGTAACACCATAAACTTGTTCGCTATAATTTAGCGAATCAAACTGGAATTCGCGTACTACAACACCATTTTTCTGAACTTCAAGAATACGGCCAGTAGTTGTAGCAAGAATAATATTACTACCAAACAGTAGTGGTTGAAGCGGATATTTTCCAATATCTTTTTTCCATATCATCATGCCGTCTGGTGAAAGAAGGTATACTCTACCATCTTGTGAGGTAATAAGAATATTGTTATCTATAAAAACTGGTTTTGTTGAACAGGGAGCATTAGTTTCAAACTCCCATAGCAAATATGCAAATGAAGCTGTGGAGAACATGAAAAAAATAAAAAATAATGAGAATAATACCTTCATTTAATTACACCTATGAAATAGTAAATTTACCAGAATCTATCTCTTTTATAAACTCTTTTGGATTTTTTCCATCAATAGTTATTCCAATACTAACGCAACTTCCTAGTACCTGCTTTAGCGTTGCAGTCAGGTTTCTACCTAAAGACTGCGGGTTCTTTTGTTTTGCGATAGTTATTATTTTCTCAAGTGAAATATCTCCTGCAGTTGCCTCTCTTGTGCCTGCACCTTTTTGAATTCCTGCTTCTTTTTTTATAAGTTCAGCAGTAGGAGGACTGTGTACTTCGATTTTGTAAGTTTTTGTTTTAGTATCGACAATAACTGAAATTGGTATCTGCATCCCAGCAAAATTGCTAGTGCATTTATTAATCTCTGCAATTATTGCAGGTGTGTTTACACCTAATGGGCCCAATGCTGGTCCTAATGGTGGCCCTGCTGTTACCTTTCCGCCTTCAACGATTGCATTAATTATCTTTTCCAGATCATCACCTTCTAATAAAGTTTTTATTTCAACAGACGCTTTTTAAACGTATTCTATCCATAATTAAAAAACGGCAGACTTTTAAAAATTCGGGTTGTATAAAGTATCATGCGAAATAACAGAAAGAGAAATGATATTAAGAGAATTCTCAAACATAGTTGGGAATTTTACACAAAGAGATTTACTTCTATATTAGTTGGTTTTTCACTCTTGTTTATTATTGCTTATGCAGTGCTAGCATTTGCCCAGTTGCCGTCGTATCCTGCGCTTGGCGCGGTTTTTATGCGAACAATAAGTATTCCTGATTTATCAGCAACTGATTTTATAGTAATCGGATTTACATTAATACTTTCTAATTTTATCGTTGCAGATGCGATTGTTAATATAAATCTTTTAATAAAAAAGAAAAGAACTTTTACTGAGATACCAAGCGAGGTATGGAAAGGTGCTACAACATATGCCACGAGAATATTTTCGATATTAATAATTTTATTCCTTTTGATGTTATTATTCCAACTGCTCACTGTTGAGATAACAGTCCAGCCAATTATTTACCCAGCTCTTCTCATGCTTATTGGATTACTGCTGTTTTTTACACCACCTGCGATTGTCATAGATGAGGAAGATGCAATTGCAGCAATTGTGCGCTCAATAGAACTTTTGCTTCGCTCGCCTTTATTTTATTTAGTTGCAATACTATTATGGGGGCTTGCCGGATTAGCTGCTATTACAATAACTGGTTTCATTGCATTTGCTTTGTTACCTATAGAATATGCATCGATATTTATAATGTTAATAAATTCTATTTTTATTTACCCATTCCTTCTAATTTTGCAAACTCATATTTACATGGAAAAATATCCATTAGCTAAATAACAACTAAGGTTTGGAATGAAAAGATGTCAGAAAAAAAAGAAAATAAATTGACAGAGAAAAGAAAAGGTGAACATGTAGCGTTAGTTTTAAGCAAAAATGTCAAATATGATAAAAGTGCTGGATTTGAAACCGTTGAATTTATTAATTGCGCTCTTCCAGAAAGTGATTTTTCACATATTGATTTAAGTTTTAATTTTCTTGGGAAGCGAATTAGCTCTCCTTTATTAATAGAAGCAATGACAGGTGGCTATCAAGAAGGAGGAAGGATAAATAGGCAACTTGCAGAGATTGCAGAAAAACATAAAATAGCATTTGAAGTAGGCTCACAACGTGCGATGATTGAAAAACTAGAGTTGCGTAATACTTATTATGTAAGAGATGTTGCGCCAAACATTCCTGTCATTGGAAACATTGGAGCTGCTCAATTAAAAAAATATCCGATAGAGGTAATCGAAAACCTTGTATCTTCGATAGAGGCAGATGCACTTGCAATTCACTTGAATGCACTTCAAGAGATAATTCAACAAGAAGGAGACAAAGATTTTTCAGGGTTAAGTAATAGGATCGCACGTGTTTCAGAAAGACTCTCTGTTCCAGTAATAGCAAAAGAAACAGGAGCAGGCATTTCTACTGAAATTGCGCTTGTGCTTAAAAAAGCAGGAGTGAAATACATCGATGTTGCTGGGGCTGGTGGAACAAGCTGGGCAAAAGTAGAATCTCTACGAAATAACAAGGTAGTTTTTGGTTTTGAAAATTGGGGTATAAGAACTGTTGACTCGATATTAATGTGCAAAGGAGTTCTTCCACTGATCGCAAGCGGTGGTGTGCGCTCTGGAATAGACGCAGCAAAATGCATTGCATTAGGTGCAGATTTAGCAGGAGCAGCATATCCATTTTTAATCGCATTAAAGAAAAAAAGACTAGATACTGTTTTGCAGGAATGGAAAAAGCAGATGAGAATGTGTGCATTCTTAACTGGATGCACTTCCCATGAGCAGCTGAAAAAAGCAAAATTTAGGATTTTGCATATATAAAATATACAAAAGATAGTCTTTTAAATAGTTTTAGATAGCATATAAATATGGTGATGTTTAGTGAAAATACTAACCCCTAGAGATGTATGTAAACAGGAAATATATTTCAAACGAAGAAAAGTTCCTAAAGAATTTAGTGCACATTGCATACAAGTCAGCACCATGGCAGATGGAATATTAGAAGAGCACCAACAGAGATTAGGATTAAGTAATGAAAGAAGAAGGGCACTTACAATGCTTGCATTATATCATGTACTTCCTTCAGTTGAAAGTGCAGATAGTGAGGTAGTTTCACTCATAAGTAAAACTGGTCTTATTGATAGGTTCCATAAATATAGACAGCTTGATGAAGCACCTATTAACTCAAAAGATATACTTGGTTATCGAACCATTATGTTTCCAAATCATGGTGACATAGATCCTGTTTTTCTTATAAGGGCTATTGACATTGGTGAAACCCATGAGTTCAAAGAAGATAAATTAACAAGACTTTATAGAGTGTTATATAATCGAGAAGTAAATGGTTTAGAACTAAGAAGATGTTTAGCTTATTCAATGTTGGAGATATATTATCCTATAACAGATAGTTTGCATTTTATTAATTCTGATAAAATAAAAAATATCGCAGTTGAGATAATATTCCATGATAACTACAGAACAATAAAAAATGAGCGTAATGCGATTCTTGGTTTGATAAAAAGTGCGCAAGATGAAATTTATTATATATTAGAAAGAGTGCTTTCTATTATTTGTGCTGAGAAGGGAGTAATAATAGTTCCAAATAGAGATGGAAAAATAATATACACAAGTAGAATAAAGGATGAAGGAAGTATTGTACTCAAGATACTTAAACAGAAATTACCACTATCAGTAAATTTTATCAATGATATGATTGGATTTTTAGTAGTCTGCAGACGGCAAGAACAAACCATGAAATTAGCTAGTGCACTTACATCAGCATTGGCAAAAGAATTCAAAGATAGACCTGTCTTAGATCCAAAGTATTTAGTTATGAGTGAGATTGGAAGAGTCTATCCTGCTGCTCATATTGATCTAACCACAAAAGTAATAGAAGAAGGTATCGCACATTCTCCTCTCCAACCTGTAATGAGTAAGGATGGTCGAATTATATCTCCAGTAGGAGTTGAGATACAAATTGTAGATTTTGAAGGTGCAATGAAATGTACTCAAGGTTCTTTAATACACGGGGCGTATAAACAATTTCAATTTTTTAATAGAGAAACTGTGATAGACCAAACAATTCTTAATAATTTAATTGAATATCTGGCAAGGATTTATGCAACTGAAAAAGCCCTACATAATCTGCCAATTCCTGATTTAGATGCTGAAAGATCATATGTTAGATGTACAATAGTTGATAAAAAAGGCAAAAAGAAACAACTACAAGTATACCTAAGAGAAGGTTCTAACGTTATTGATTTACTTGCACGTATTGGCGTATTAGGTTACGAAGTTAAAGTAATAGATCAAAAAACTGAAAGATCTCTGAAATTAGAAAATAGTATTACTGGTGTAAGAGAGATAACTGTTATTTTAAATAGAGACAATCAAGTGATAGTTGGAAAGCTGGCACATGATTTAATGAAAATTGCTATTGAACCAGAAACACTTACCGTATTGCAAATACTTGGAAAAAATAATAAAAATAATATAAAGTGCAATAGTAAATAGAGTTATATTTCATTAAATGCAGATGGATCCTTTACAACATTAAGCACTACATTGGTATTTGTACGCTTCACGTATGGCATTCCTAAAATCTTTTTTATCAATGTACTGAATTCGTTTCTATTTTTAGCAATTATAAATGCAATTGAGTCGTATTCCCCTGTAACATCGTACACAGAATAAACTCCACGTAGCTTGCTGATTTTTTCCTGAGCTTCTAGCAAATGTCCTGGCTCAATTGATATCTGTACAAGGCCCATAAATTCATAACCAAGCTTTAGGAAATCTAAGCTCGCAACATAGCCTTTAACGAATTTGTTTTCTTCAAGCCTTTTCATCCGCTCTATGAGTGTAGAAGGACTAATATCAACATCTTTTGCAAGTTCTCTGCAAGAGCGTCTACAGTCTATTCTCAATGCAAGCAGAATTTTCTTATCTGTACGATCTATTTGTTCATTTTTCATAAAAATAACCGCTAATAAATAAACATTTGTTAGGTAAAATTTTAAAAATATGATATTTGTTTAGAAAAATAATGGAAAGTTATATAAATGGCGCATATATAAATAGCAACAAAATAAAGAATAGCTGTTCTACTAGAAAAATCTTGTTGATTAAAAAACGGAGGTTTGGGATATGGACAAAGAATCAGAAGAACTTTTAGAAAGAGCGAAAAAAGATAATGTACAATTTGTGAATCTACAGTTTACTGATATATTCGGAGTCATCAAAAACGTTACGATTGGGGCGAAATATTTAGAAGATACTCTAAAATATGGAAAATGGTTTGATGGTTCTTCAATTGAAGGCTTTGCGCGCATACACGAAAGCGATATGTTCCTAACACCAGATCCATCTACTTATACAGTAATACCATGGTTAGAATCAAAAGATGGCAATACTGCTCGTCTTATATGTGATGTTTATACTGCAGATGGAAAACCGTTTGAAAGCGATCCTAGGTACATCCTGAAAAAAACTCTAAAAGAAGCGAATGAGATGGGTTATATCTATAACACTGGGCCAGAACTCGAGTTCTTTCTCTTTAAACGCGAAAGTAATGGAAATGAATTAAAACCACTTCCGCATGACAAAGGAGGATATTTTGATTTAAACATGGACTTGGCATACGAAGTAAGACGCGATATGGTAGTTGCACTGGATAAATTTGGGATTGAGGTTGAAACATCTCATCATGAGGTTGCAATAGGCCAACACGAAATAGATTTTAAATATGGTGATGCACTGAAAACTGCTGATAATGCAACTACATTGCGTTTTGTACTTAAGGCAATTGCAGAAAAGCATGGGTTACATGCAACATTCATGCCAAAACCAATTATGGGAATAAATGGCTCTGGTATGCACGTACACCAAAGTCTGTTTAAAGCAGAGGAAAATGTATTTTTTGATCCTAATGATTCAAAATACATGTCAAAGATTGCAAGAAATTTTATTGCAGGACAACTAAAACACATACTTGGGATGTGTGCTATAACTTCACCAACAGTTAATTCGTATAAACGACTAACACCAGGATATGAAGCACCTGTATACATTAGCTGGGCAACAGTAAATAGATCTGCGCTTATTCGTGTGCCTGCAATACAAAAGGAAAAACCAAAAGCAGCGAGAATTGAATTACGATGCCCTGATCCTGCATGTAATATCTACCTTGCATTTTCTGTAATGTTAAAGGCTGGGTTAGATGGAATAAAAAACAATCTGCAACCACCTGAGCCAGTTGAAGAGGATCTTTATGAGTTCGATGATACAAAACTTGAAAGACTTTGTATAAATCAATTACCTTATTCTCTATGGCAAGCGCTAAAAGAAATGAAAGAAAGTGCAATAGTGAAACAAACGCTTGGTGAAAATACATTCAAAAAATATCTTGAAGCGAAGACAAGAGAATGGGATGAGTATCGGTTGCAGGTTACGCCTTGGGAGATAGAACAATACATTGAAATATATTAGAATTTGTAAAAGAATTAGAAAAAATAAAAATCGGGCTCGGCGAGATATCCGTATTATGTTCGAGTTTTCACTCTCGAAACTAAATTTGAATTCGCGGTTTCTTTATTATTAGAAACTCTCGCGGCCTACGGATTTCGCTAATACTTTTAAAAGTCCGGCGCTCTAGCCAATCCAGAAGTCTTGAGTCTAGGAATGAAACTCAAGACTTTAGCTGAGCTACGAGCCCACAATACTACCATTTTTAGTTATAAAACTATTTAAAAAGACTAATGTCAATTTATGCTAAACCTCCTAAAAACATCCATGCAAAGAATGAAAAGCCAATAAGCAGTAACCAAACGAGCTTATTCCAAGAGAGGATTTTACTACCATCTAATGGAGAGATTGGAAGCATGTTGAAGAATGCTAGTATTGCATTTATATATGCACCAAAAAGCCAAATATTACCGCTGAATATCAGCAATGGATAAAAACGAACTGGTGCGAAAATAGCGAGTCCAAGAAATATAAAGAATAGCAAAATGTTTGTTAGAGGACCTGCGATTGAAATTATTCCATTCTGTCTTTTAGTAATACTACGCGAATAGATATAAACTGCCCCTGGAGCTGCAAATACAAAGCCTAGTAGTATAGCAGTGAGAAACATAAATGCCAAACCAGTAGGCCACATACGGAAACGGGCGTATGCACCGTAATAAATTGCAGCTAGTTTATGGCCCATTTCATGAAAGATAAAACCCGATCCAACAGTAACAACAAAAAAAGATAAAATGAATAGTAATGACTTTAAATTCAGCAATATCCCTAAGCCACCAAATGCAAATGCAAGCGCTAAGGATATTGCCATAACGCATATTAATATTTCAATTGCCTCGCCTTTTTCTATGTAAAAATCTGATTTGAAATTCATCAGTCAACACCGAATAATATTTTTTTTATTATTTTAAAAACATCAGAAGCATCATGGCCAAGCTTTATAAGTGTTGTATGACCGCGAACACCTTTTCCAGAGATCATTGTAGTTATAAGTCCAAGCATCTCCAAATCATTTAAATATTCATGAAACCATCTGACAGACCTTGGTTTTTTCCTTAATTGTTTTGATGTACATTCATACCCGTTATAGACCTCCCCGGAAAATAAATAACCGCTATCAACTTTTTCATCCAAACGAGAGTATTTACTTCCATTAACTGAAATATTTGCTATTGAGTAGAGAACCATCTGATGATTTTCAGGAAGTGTATCAATAATCTCACTTATAAGATCACAATCAACTTTTCTTGAAGCTGTTTCAACATCGCACTCTTCGACATTATTGCTTTTTCTGCACTCTGCCATTTCTGCAGATTTATGAAGAAGTTTAAGTGCATATCTTGCATCCCCATTCTCCTTTGCAGTTAATGCTGCGATAAGATTAATTGCTGCACGATAACCAACACCACCATGAAAAGCACTCTCAGCTCTCTGAAAAAGAATTTGTTGCATCTGATCTGCAGTGTATGGAGGAAAAACCATTTCTGTTTCATATAAAGATGATTTGCTTCTTGGATCAAGTGCATCCTTAAATGAAAGTTTATTTGATATCCCAAGAATAGTAATACCGCCTGCTTTTACTTCGTCATTTATTCTAGTCATCGTATAGACAAGGTCATCAAGATCTTTTGTCATGTCAATTTCATCAAGGATTATTACAAGTTGGCGGCTTTCGTTTAAGACCTCGATTAATTTTTCATACAAAAAAGTAAGACCAAAACCTGATTTTTCAAGTTCAGGGACAAATTGCTTAACTATCTTTTGCATAACGCGATAACGGGAGTTGTATATTCTGCAATTAAGATATAACATCTGCGCATTTATTGCAGAATTATTAAATTGATCCATGGCACGTTTTGTAACGCAGGTCTTTCCAGTTCCTGTTTTCCCATAAACAAAAAGATTTCTAGGTTTACTGCCATTCATCGCAGGTGAAAGAACTGACAAAACTTCACCAATCTGTTTTTCTCTGAATGGTAAAGTTGATGGTACATAATGTGGAGAAAGTACTGACGAATCTTTGAATATTGATTGCTGATTTGGATTAGTAGAAGAAGACATTAGAGTTTTCTTAGAAAGAAAAGCTTTTTAATAGAAATGATTATATAGAAGAATATAAAAAGTCAAAATTATGTAAAAAAATGAGGGTGAAAGAATGACCATGAAGCTATCAAGACTATATGGAATGGATATTTTTACTGATGGTGGTAAATTTTTGGGTAATGCACAGGAGTTTATTGTTGATATAGAAGGCGGAGAGCTAGTAAGATTACTTATAGACCAATTACCTCCTTCAAAGGATGAAGCAAGAAGGGTGTTAAAAGAAAAATCAGTCCTTTATAAAAATGTAAAATCAGTTGAAGATGTAATAGTTGTAACAAAAGGAATTGGAAGTGAGTGATTTTGAGTGGCTAAGACGTGGCTTGTAGTTCTTCTTGGGATAGTTGCCATTATAATAGGGAGTGGAATGTTCTATCTTTGGTCAACCCTTAGGCCTGAAGATTCAGAAACTACTCTGTGGAGCGTTGCGATAGCAACTACATTAGCAGCTTTTGTATCATTATATTTTATGACAAAAGCAGGTGGCAGTAGCTAGTGAGTTAATAAATCATCTTATTTTCTTTTTCTTATATCTAATTCTCTTTTTATGTGAGATCTTATTTAAGATATTATTAACTAACTTTTTGGTTCTTTTATCATGAGTTACGATAACCACACCTTCATGTGGCTGGCCGTAAATAACAATTGTTTTTTTATCAGCATTTTTTATGAATGCTAGCGCTGTTAAGTCTTCTTCCCCATCGACAAAAATTGCCCCACCATCGCGAATAAGTTTTTTTGCATTTTTTAATAAATAATCAGAAACTGTACCTGGTTTGTTTTTTAATTTATTAATATTTTTAAAAGAAAATTTTAGAATGTTTATGTGTGATTTCTTTGCATGTTTTCTCATTATTTTATAATCAAAAACAGCAAGATGTGGTCTTATACCAATTGCAAGAAGTGCAAGTGTGCAAACATCACCAACTGAGATTATCCGAAAGTTTTTACTCATGTCTTTTATTTTCTCATATGTTAGGCAGAGTTTACCAAGTGGCTTTTTGAGTAGTTTGCGCATATTTTCAGGAACAACAACCATGGATGTACTTTGTAATGTATATTTTTAAAAGTGATTAAGTGAATTATTCTGATGAAAAATACTATAAATTATAGTGTCCTTTTTCTGTACCAATTATGATTTTATCAAACTTTGTAAATATTCCGTTTTCAACGATTCCTGGGATTGAATTTAATTCGATTTCAGTTTTCTTAGGATTTTTAATAGACATTTCACAATCTATTAAGTAGTTGCCATTATCTGATATTTTCAATACACCATTTTTATCAAGACGCAAATTTGCCAAGTGCGAATATTTTTTCAACGCACGTAGAACAGATGCATATGCAAATGGAAGAACCTCTATTACTACAACACCATAAAGTTTCTTTTTTATTTTTGTTTTATCAACAATCACAATAAATTTTTTTGCTACGTAGTCCACAAGTTTTTCTCTTGTAAGCGCACCACTACCTCCTTTTAGCAATGCATTTTTAGTAGCGACATCTGCTCCATCAACTGCCAAATCAATTTTATTGACTTCGTTAAAATCAGATATCTTAATCCCAAGCTCTCGTGCAAATATTTCACTATCAAGAGAAGTTGCAATACATTTTATACTAAGTTTTTCTTTTTTCATCTTCTCAGCAAGTAGTTTTATGAATTCTTTTGCAGTTGTTCCTGTACCTAAACCAACAATCATTCCATCTTTTACATAACTAAGCGCTGCCTTTGCAGCATTGATCTTTGCTGCATCTGTTTCTGTAACTAACATAAATGATCAGAAAACTAATCACTTTTGTGTAAATCCTGCTTTAGAACCATCTTGGTAGACATGCTCAACAATACTACCTTTCAAATCAGTAAGTAGCATGTCAAGACTATTTTGTCCGGCTTTCATTGTAAGTATGTACGGCTGGCCTTTGAAAGTTACCTTAACACTATAAACCCTGCTATCTTTATCAAAAGCATATTGCACTGTTGATCCTTTGAAATTTTTTAGAGACAATGAAATTTCACGTATCTTAGAATTCTTCCATCTTTTAGCAAGTTCTTTATCTTTTGGCATTGAAATCACCTAATCAAATATTCTATCAAATGCTTCAACGCCTTTGGTCATAACCCTGTACGCATTTTCCTGTGCTTTATCAACTTTTGCTGCTACTATATTACTAAGATCAAGCCTTGGTTTTTCTATTAGTTCTTTTAGTTGTTCAACACTTTTTGGTTCTTTATATTCAAGCTGAAACACTAACATCCTATTCACCTCATTTTTTTCTTCTTTTTAGTAGTTCTATTTCTTCTTTAACTCTTTACCTTTTTTCTCCATGCCTTTGCCATGCGCTTACCGTATAATTATACGTTCATTCAATCTTTATAAATGTTTCATAGCGCCCGGCTTTTGCATGGAGCAGTCCAAATATCTCTTCTTTATTTATCTCCTGTCTGTGTCTCTGCTCTTGCTCAAGCTTTCTGAAGTAATAGAGATATTCGTAAAGGTCACCTTCGTTTTTAGCATAGATGACTTTGTGATGTGTGATTATTTCCCATTTTAGATAAAGCGGCAGCTCTTCAAAACAGTATATGTCGTAATGCTTGCCATGCACATCTATTTTTTTGTAAATTCCTCTCAGTACTTCTTTTGACCGCATCTGCGGAGCGACGATGCATATATCAATATCACGTGGGCCTATCTCCTTCTTAGCATGCGAGCCAAATAGCAGGATAGCGAGAATGCGCCATTTTTTCAGGAATGAAAATTCTTTTTTTAATCTGATAATTACTTCTTTTTCAGCCATTTCTCCACCATTGCTAGGAAATCATCAAAGAACGGCAAAAGCTCGAGCAGTGATTCGTATGCAGTTTTCGCATTTAGACCATTATAGCCATGAATAATTCTATTCCTAAGACCGTTCGCTTCCTTTAGGGCTCCGCTCACTTTTTTATCCAGAATCTTTTTTTCGAAAACAAGATCAATATTGGAATAATCATCCTTTGGCGCAAGGCCATCATCCTTTAGCGTCATTGCCAGTATATCCATCGACGCTTCTGTAATTTCTTGAAATGCCTTGTAGCAGGCGAGCATTGTTTTTTCATCTTCCAGGAATTCATTAGCCCACTCTTCAACCTCTCCTTTTCTTTTTCTGATGATCTTGATTTTGTCTGCATAGCGCTTTAACCTTGAAACTTCCATGAATAAGGAATAAATGTTTGGAATTATAAACATATCTCTAAGTTATATCAAGTTAACAGAAATTCAGGAATAGGTATGGCCTTCGTTGGCTTGTGCGGCTATTAACTGAGCCAACTTAAGTCACAAACTATCAGTTGCAGGAAATTCTGCAAGTGTTGAATAATTCGGTCCTTCTCTATCCAGTTCGCTCATCTTTAATTCAAAACTACTGACCTCAAACTCACCAAAATTTTCGTTCTTGTGTTTATTTAAAAATTCTGAGAAATCAACATTTCTTTTTACGCGTGCAATTGTAAGATGAGCACTAAAAGATTCTTTTTTGAACTTTCCTGAAAGCAAGTTATTTATTTTATCTGCAAGTTCAACAAGTGCTTTACTTTCGCATCCGACCCAAACGATACGGATATAGTTTTCATTTGGAAAAACACCAACAGAGTGCAAGCAAACAGTGAAGTTTTTGAATTTTATTTCACGAAGAACTTTTTCGATCTCTGCAATTTTTGTATTTGCTACATCCCCTAAAAACTTCAGAGTTATGTGCAAATTTTCTTCTTTCACATATTTAATGCCATCGATATTCAAATCTTTTTTTAACAGTGAGATTTTTGCTTTTAGTTCTTCAGGAATATTAATTGCAATGAACGAGCGGATCTTATCTTTCATATAGCAACTACACACCAACATATTTTTAAATTTAAGATGTTTTTGTAAGTGTATGATTCCTCACGAGATATTCTACTCAAATGAGCGAAGCATTTCTTTGGAATGGTCAGACAATGCGCTCAAAACAAAGAAATTTTCAGAGGATTGTGGATATGGGATAAGAGTAATAAAAGACTGCAGAGTAGGATTTGCTTATGCTGAGAGAGAGGATAGGATAAAAAAAGCTATGAAGAATGCTGAGTTATTGGCAAGGTTTTCTCCAGAAAGTGATTTCTCTTTTGCACAAAAAGCAAGATATAAGACTGTCAAAACTCTAAATAAAATGGTTGCTGATTTAGATGAAAATGGATTAAATGAGGTGTTAGAACAAATAAAAGAAGGCTCAATGAGATATACTAAAAAAGTAAGGATTATTGTAGATGTTAGTGTTGGAAAAACTGAGATACAAAATTCAGAAGGAGTGGATTGTAGTTATAAAAGTACTTTGCTTTCGCTGTATATCGAAGCTATGAAAGATGATGGATTCGGTTTTGCAGATTATAATGGTATTAACTTGCCAAGCCATGTAATAGAACTAGGGCAACAAGCTGGGAAGATGGCCAATGAAATGAAATGTGCAAAAAAAATGAATAGTGGATTATATACTGTTGTTTTCTCAGTAGAAGCATTTCGTCAGATCATGCCATTACTGCTTCGTTCTTTTTCAGGAGATCTAAAAAGAAGGAAAATCTCAAAATTGTATAATAAACTAGGGAAGAAGGTGTTTGATGAAAAACTTTCAATTTATGAAAATCCGTGGATAGATGGAAGCTATGTAAGACCATTTGACGACGAGGGTGTTCCATCATCATTTCTTCCATTAATAGAAAAGGGAGTAGTAATGAATTTCATGTTTGACAGAGAGACTGCTGCACTTGCTAAAACACCTGAATATGGTTGTTGTGTAAGAACAAGTTACGATACTCAACCAACAATTGGCGCAACAAATTTAATAGTAAAAGAAGGTAAGTGGAAATGCTTCGAAGAGGAATTAAAAGAATTTCTACTTGTTCATTCAATACACGGCGTTCATACCGCAAATTTTACATCTGGAGATTTTGGAGTTGAAGTAAACGTAGCGTTCTATGTGAAAAATGGTGAGAAAATAGGAAAACGTGGATTTTTGCTATCAGGAAATATATTTTCTCTCTTTTCTTCAATAAAAGGAATAGAAAGGAATTCAGTGCTCTATGATAATTTAATTTATCCAAGGATAGCTTTTAGTAATGTACAGGTTGTAGGGTAATAACGGTGAAAGCTAATGCGCTCATTTAAAACAACTGAAGAAATAAAAGTCCCAGAAAGATTGATTGATCAGATAATAGGACAGGATAAGGGAGTTGAAATAATAAAAAAAGCAGCAAAACAAAAAAGAAACGTGTTACTTATTGGTCCTCCTGGTACTGGAAAGTCCATGCTAGCACAAGCGATGGCAGAGTTAATGCCAACTGAAGAACTTGAAGATGTTTTAGTTTACCCAAATGTGCATAATGAAAATCAACCGCTAGTAAAAACTGTTAAAACATATCCAAACCTTGGATATCTTAATAAAAATAAGGAATTGGAAAGGTTTTACAAAACTAATGAACTGTTACAAATAAAAAAATGCAACGATGAAAATTACAATGATAAGCTGCCTGACATGGTGAAAATTGGTTTAGGAAGAAGGATATTTAATACAAGAAGATCTGAAGAGACAATTACTAGCAGTGGAATACCTAGCTTCCTATTTTTGCTTCTTGGTATTATTGCAATTGTCGTTATATTCTACACAGATATACCAGAAGGCACTAAGTGGATAATACTTGGGGCGCTATTTGGTCTTTCTATATTATACATCCTTTCAAATGCAACAGCAGGATTAAGCAGGAGAATGATGCCACTCGAGCAAAACTATCCAAAACTTATTGTAGATAACACAGAAAAAAGGGCTGCACCATTTGTTGATGGTACTGGCGCAAAGGCAGGTGCATTACTTGGTGATGTCCGTCATGATCCATTGCAATGCTTTTTTCCGCTTTCGACAGTATATATTATACGCGATGGAAAACCATCAATTGTTTCCATGAATGAACTAGTAGACGAATTGCTAATAAAATACTCAGAAAGAATAGAGCGCGATGAAAAATGTGAAGGTGTATCACTGCCAAAAGAAGAGGAAATTCATATTCTTGGTTATAAAGATGGTGCAGTTCAACCAATTCGCATTCTATGCGTAAACAGAAGAACGCATGACGGCCAGATGAAAGTAATTGGCGAGAATTCCAACCGCATTGTGTTGACTCCTGAACACAAGGTCTGTGTAAACGGGAATTATATCAAAGCCAAAGATTTAAATGGCAACGAAGATCTGATACTTCATTCAAAACCTATAATAACAAAAGATGACATAATAAAAACATTTTCAGAGCAAGACCAAAAAGACGCTTATAATTATTATAAATCTGTAAAAACCAACAACAAAACATACAAACCAGTTGCAGTAAAAACAGTTGAGAGATTTGAAAAACTTGGATTACTACCTTTTTGTTTTGATAATAAAGTAGCTCCAATAGTAGCGCGGATAGTTGGAACTACGTTTAGTACTGGTGGCATTTTCTCCACATCGAACAGCATTTTTCTGTCATCCTTAAAAGAAGATTCAGTTAACCAATATACACATGATTTAATTGCAATTTTTGGCGATGGTATTGGGAAAAATTTCAAGTGCATGACAAGCAGCATAAATAATATTGACATGGTTGTCAAGAATACGAACAGTGATGTTGTAAGGTTCTTCATCGCGCTTGGTGCATCAGTAGGTAAAAAAAACAAGAAATTGGCATTTCCATCATGGATACATCTTAACAAAGAAACTCAACAAGAATTTTTTGGCGCGCTTTTGGGAAATGAATTATTCATTCAAAGGTTTTATCAAAAGAACAACAAAATCAAGTATTTTGGAATTGGTCTAGCAGGAGATTACTCACTAAAACAAAACAGAATATCTTTACTAAATGAGATCAGGCATTATTTGGCTTCATATGGCATTTGTACGTTAGAGAATATAAACGAAAATAAATTTAGAAAAGGTAGTTACATATGGAAATTGCAGATTTCAACTGAAATCGAAAATATGCTGAGGTTCTATTCATCTATACCTATTCGTTATTCAAATGTTAAAGTTGTAAATCTGTTTCAAACTATAATCAAGAAAGAGCAGGTCGGTTTTGACAACTCACAAATCAAATTCTCCGGATACGTCTACAACATTACAACTGAATCACGCAATCTGTTTGCAAATGGAATCTTAGTCAGCAATTCTGCTGGTTTGGGAACACCAGCACATCTCCGTGTTGAATCAGGTGCAATACATAGTGCAAATAAAGGAGTACTATTTATCGATGAAATAGCATCGCTGAAGTGGCATTGGCAACAAGAGTTACTAACAGCAATGCAAGAAAAAAAATATCATATTACTGGCCAAAGTGAGATGGGTTCAGGTGCACTTGTAAAAACAGAGCCTGCGCCAACAGATTTCGTACTCGTTGCTGCTGGAAACCTTCAGGATATGCAGCATATTCATCCTGCGCTGCGTTCTCGTATCAGAGGTGCTGGTTATGAGATTTATGTAGAGGATAGCTTAGAAGACACAGAAGAAAATGAAGAGAAACTTGTCCAGTTTGTTGCACAGGAAATAAAACGTGATGGAAAAATATCGCACTTTACAAAAGATGCAGTTTTAGAGATAATAGAGGAAGCAAGAAGGCTATCTAGAAGGAGGAAAAAATTTACATTAAATCTTCGTGAACTTGGCGGACTTGTAAGGGCTGCTGGTGACGTTGCAAGACAGAAAAATGCGAATTATGTGGAAAGAGAGCATGTGCTCGAAGCTAAAAAAATATTCAAACCAGTGGAGAGTCAACTTGGAAAAAAGATAATTGAAATCAAGAAAGAATATCAGACATTTGAGGTAAGTGGTAATGCTATTGGAAGAGTTAATGGACTTGCTGTTTTAGGAGAAACAATGGCAGGACTTATATTACCAATTGTTGCAGAAGTGACACCAGCAGCATCAAAAGCAGAAGGAAAAGTTATTGCTACAGGAAAATTAGGAACAATTGCAAAAGAAGCAGTTGATAACGTTTCAGCGATATTGAAGAGGTACGTAGGAACCGATATCTCACAACACGATATTCACATCCAATTCCTACAAACTTATGAGGGTGTTGAGGGGGATAGCGCATCAATATCAGCTGCAGTTGCAGTGTTATCTGCGCTCGCTGATATCCCAGTACGACAAGATATTTGTATGACTGGATCGCTTGATGTACGTGGTAAAGTCTTGCCAGTAGGTGGAATAACAGTAAAGGTTGAAGCAGCAATAGAAGCTGGCATAAAAAAAGCAATAATACCAAAAACAAATGCTGATGATGTCTATCTTGGAAAGGAAAAGAAAGACAAAATAGAAATTATACTTATAAATAACATAGTGCAGGTATTAGAGAATGCTCTTGAAGACTGTAAAAAGAAAAAAGAACTATTACAAAAAATGAAAAAGAAGCTTAAATAAGACAAAATGTAAATACTGAACAATCGCATTTTTAAACAGATTTTTTTCTTTTTTAGTTTTTTTAAAAGTATCTTTTCAAACTCTAGTTTGCGATAGATGAGGTAGATATTGAACTACTCCCATTTCACAATAACATTGTCTCCTATAGAAGAAACAGAAGTAAATGGAATAGTAAATCTCTTCTCAAATATTGTTTGTATTATAATTGAATTTGTCGCACCATTTACCCCTACTATTTTTCCGACATAATTACCATATTCGTTCAATACTTCTTTTCCATCAAGGCGCATAGTTACCAATAGATCAGTACGCATTTGTTTTATTGCCTGATTGCTAAGATAAGCTGCGGCAAGCGCTCCTATTAAAACAAGTAAAAATTGGCCAAAACTAACTGGTTTGAATTCAATACCGAATTTTGTTGCTTGTCCATAAGAAAGATTAAGCACCCAATCTGCACCTACTTTTAGAACTAAAACTGAAAGAATTAATGCAATGGCATAGAGTGAGTATTTGGTTATTATAAATTTGCTTTTTTCAGCAAGTGCATCCATTGACTTCCCAATAATTATAAGCAATATCCCAACAAGTAATAAAATTACAGTGCTTCTAATTACGTAGGCTGCAAGCTTTTCTCCAGCTAATCCATGTATTTTCGCGTCAAGGTAGCTTTGGTAGGATATTAAAACCGCGATCAGAATTATCGAAAAACCAGCAACATATCCGATCCAACTACTGCGCTCCATTGAAAATCTAAAATCTTTTAAGATTCCAAAAATAAACGATTCTAAACCAGAGATTTTGAATAATGCATATAAACCTATAAAAAATCCAACTGGCGCCCATCCAAATCCAAGATAAGTAGAAATAGAGAGTAGTAAAAGAATTAATGCAGGAATTCCAAGAATTATTTTTGCATAATGTGGGTCGCGTAGCTTTTCAATAAGAACAAAATATGTTTTTTCAAGTTCTTTTGCTTGTTTTATGAACACGATTTTAGTTGAATCTATCTTAATACGACTTTTTACTATTGGTAGTATTTCTTCATCTGCCAATCCATCCGAAATAAAAATACACCCAGAAGGCCTTAATTCATTTATAATTCTATCAAGTTGCCTGCTAATTTCTTTATCTGATGTGTAGCCTATTGATTTATCGCCAGAAACAGTTACAATTTCGACAATCTTTCCTTCTTTTTTCAATTGGTCGTAAAGTTTAACAGCACAAAATATAGCATTTGCATCTGGTTCTTCAGGATCTGCTAGTGCTAACTTGGTAGCTGCATCAATATTGCGATTTTTGCCAATAACAGGTCCAGAAACTCTTGCCTTTTCGTAAAGATCATTATCGCGGTCAACACATAATAAAAGAATTGGCTTTTGCATGTTTTTTTATCTCACTCTGTCTTTAAAAGCGTTTTTGTTGAGAGCAATTATGATGAATGGGGTTATTATAAAAGACGAGTTATATGGCACAATTCATTTAAGCGAATTTGAAAGAAGGATTATAGACTGTAGTGATTTTCAGCGTTTGAGAAGAATAAAGCAAATGGCGTTAACTTATCTTGTATACCCTGGTGCAACTCACACCCGTTTTGAACATTCGTTAGGAACAATGCATCTTGCGTCCTCTATAGCTGACAAGCTTGAAATTGAAAGAGAAGAAAAGGAAAAACTTCGTTTATATGCGCTTCTTCACGACATTGGTCATGTTGCATTCTCACATGATGGCGAAAGAGTGTTAGAGCAGATAGTCGGTTCTCATGAGAAAATATGCGAATTGAAAATAATAAAAAATGAGTTAAGAGATTTATTAAAAGAGAACTATGAACCTAATGAGATAACAGCAATCGGAAAAAGAAAAGAAGGACAAATAGTTAATGCTGATCTTGGTGCAGATAGAATGGATTACCTTAGAAGGGACGCACAGAATACTGGCGTAGCATATGGTGTTATTGATAGTGATAGAGTTATCAACACGCTTTTTATGACTAGAAATGAACTTGTAATAGATGACGGCGGGCTCATAGCTGCAGAATCGTTGCTTATAGCACGCTTCATGATGTTTTCAAGCGTTTATTATCACCACACTGTGCGCATTGCAGGTGCTATGCTCAACCGTGCAATTCAGCATTCTATTTCTTCTAATTCAATATCAGTAGAAGAATTTCTTAACAAAGGTGATGAGGAAATTATGGCAAGATTGCGTGATTGTGAAGATAAAGAAGCACAATACTATGCTAATTCATTGATGAAACGAGAACTTTTCAAAGAGGTATGCTCCGTTGAGTTAAATGATGTTGGAAAAAAACTAAATACAAAAAACATTAAAGAAATCGAAGACAGATTGTTTGAAAAATTCAAATGTAGGATAATAATTGATTGGCCTTATGAATTTTTTAAACCTATAAATGTGCTCATAAAGAAAGGCAATGAATTAATTAATATATTGGAACTTTCTGCTCTTGTAAGCGCATTAAAAACAAATGAAGAAAAAAGGAAAAAAGTTTTATTACTCTGTCATGCAGCCAATAGAGAAACAATAAAAAAGGAGATTGCAACGTTGACTGATATTTTTTACTGAAATACCTACCCAACTAAAACTGTGGTGACTTTAATAATCAAAACAAAAAGTACTACAGTGATAATTATTACTTTTGGATCTATTTTTATACCACTTAGTTCCATATCTGAACCAAGGCTTAGAATACCTGCAGAACTTACTGGCATTGAAACCTTTTCTGACTTCAACATGAGAAAATAAATAAAAGGCATTGCTTAAAAGCCTTTCTTTGATGAATACTTCATGATAGATATCACGATTAATCTCTTGGGGAAAGTGAATGTAAAAAAACCGATGGTAATAATTGGACTTCCTGGAACTGGTCTAGTTGGAAGCGTATGTGCTGCGCAACTAATTGATACATTAAAACTTGAGTTTGTCGGTTATCTATCAAGCGCCCATTTTGCACCGCTTGCGGCGATCCACAATTACCTTCCGCTACCTGCAGCCAGGATTCACTACTCTGAAAAATATAATTTAGTAGTAATAATATCAGAAATGTCTATTCCAAATGTAATTTCTCAAAAGTTATGTGATCAGTTATTCTCATTTGTAAGATCTATAGATGCATCTCTTATAATATCGTTAGGTGGCATTTCGATGAAAGAAGAAAAAGATGCTATGTATGTTGTGTCAACAGAGAAAAAAATTGCAAAAAACTTAATAAGTAAAAAACTTGTAAAACCAATAAAAGAAGGTGCGACTACTGGGGTGAGCGGTCTTCTGTTGGCAAAAAGTGTTATCGAAAATTTTCCAATGATTCTTATTCTGGCAGAAGCAGAGCCTGATTATGTTGATCCAAGTGCTGCAATAAATGCACTCAGGATACTTACTGAAGTTATAAATATTCCAATAAATGTTGATACTCTAAAACAGGAAGCAATGGAATTAGGTCTTAGTGCAAAAGAAAAACTCATAAAATCAAGAGTTCCACATAAGAAATCTTCTGAAGAAGGTAGTGGATCGATGTATGGATAATAGAGTAGAAAGTCATTCGTTTCACTCATGCAGGGGTTGGATTGAAACTTTGTGTTTCAATGCCCCCAGCATTCGTTTCACTCATGCAGGGGTTGCAGAGCCTGGTCTAATGCGCAGGAGAAGTTATTCTGTGA
>JBGFRY010000039.1:0-28347 GCA_041694845.1 Microcaldota archaeon | reverse complement strand
ATGACATGAACAACCTTTGAATAGCAGATAAGCATTCAAAATCGTTCATGTCGATAAGATTTTATATATAATTCTATAGTATTCATTCACAATGATGACATGAACAACCTCTTAGCCAAAAGGCAATGATGAGGCTAACAGCGTCTGAGCACATCAATTATGAACTAAAAACTAATTGAAAACTTGT
This sequence comes from Microcaldota archaeon, assembly GCA_041694845.1. Taxonomy (GTDB): domain Archaea; phylum Micrarchaeota; class Micrarchaeia; order Anstonellales; family Bilamarchaeaceae; genus JBGFRY01. The sequence goes on along the minus strand of JBGFRY010000039.1, from coordinate 28,160 downwards.
TTCTTTACTGTACACTACTACTTTTCATTCGTCTTGTTGCAATATCTTCTTTTAAAAGTTCTTTAAACAGACGCTCCCAATCTTTTCTTGCTGCCCCAAAATCAATTACACCCTCTTCCTTTTCTCTAGCAGCTAAAAGTTTATTTGCAACAGTATTACATTTAAGTACGAAATCAAGCTCAACCAAAGTTTTATCTTTTAGCTCTTCACTCATTTTATATATATCGTAATACATTTTTCCTTTAAAGAATGCTTGAAAGATATATTGCTCTGGCGAAATTCCTGTCTCTTCACTTCTTCTAGCTAATGCAGGTGGGATAAACGCAATATCTAATTCTTTTTCTATTTTACCAATATCAACTTTGCTGAAATCTAATAAAGCAGCTTCAGGATTTCTTAGGAATTTTGGTTCCCACATACATTTGTCTATAGATTCGGCTCTACGAAATCTGAATATTTCAATGAATTTTTTTTCTTCAAGATCACTTTCATATTCATATCCTAATACACGATAGGCTCTTCCACGCCTTCCAAATTTTACTTTCTTTAAAAAAGTATAACGGTCAGTGGCAAACATACTCGCTGCAGGAATTCCAAATACTAGTTCTAAACGATCCTGAATATCTCGTAATGATTCTGCATGGAGGTTGTAGAGTAGGAATACACCAGGCTGTGTGTTAAGCAAGTTGATGATACCTTGCACTGCAACACGCGAGCGAACCTCATTAATGATAAGTGCTGCATCACCCATTCTCAAAAGCACATTTGCCATAGTTACTAGATCAAGTTCTTTTGTAGCTGTTTCCTCGCGTTCGCTCGATTGCACACGTGCTGCGCCGATATGGAATCCACGTTTTCTAAATGCGCGAACAGGAATTTCTTCGATATCTTGAATTGGGAGAATACGACGTCGCGTGCCTATAGACGCAATTTTTGCGGCAGTAAACATTGTTTTGCCAACACCTTTAAGTCCAAGTACTGCTTCGCTGCAACCAAGACTTACAAGTACATCATCATATCCAGCAAAAAATGGAGACATAGAATGGTAACTTAGATATTGTGCATAAGTAAATGGTTCTTCCTTCATAATGCGCAATGCACCTTGCAACTCATCAAAAGTTGCTGGCGGTCTTTGTAAATGACATCTCATTGAAAGTCTTCTCAAGACCACATCTATGATTGGACTACTATCATCAAATTTTCTTGCTCCTTTAGAAGACAAAACAACATTTTTAAATGCCACTTCTAGAAGTTCTCTGTTGTATCTAAACAATGTATGGCACAATCCAAATTTAGCATGTTCTATATATATCGGAGAGTTCTCGCTATCAATATAAATATCAGTTATATGGTTTTTGTCTAAAGCAAGATTTTCAACATAGCCCCCAAGTCCAACTACCCATGATGCTGCTTCGCGCCCCATTGCTAGCGCTTCTTTTGGCGTGATCTGTATTCCTTGTGTAAGTGCCTGATCAAAAAAATATGTTCGATACTCCCGCGTTTTTAAATCCATTAAAACATTAAAATCAAGATTTTCAAATGACTCTTTCATTTGCTCGTTTATTACTCTTTTTAGTATTTTTTTCAATTCATCATTCAAATTCTCAATTATTGGATTTCTTTGGACATATAGATAAGATTCACCACCAAGTATCTCATATATCTCAACAGCAATGTCATATGGTAAGGTATACTTTGCTTCTGGAGTTGCTAATGGTTTTGCATTTGGTGGGATATCCAAAACAATAGAGGTTACAAAATAAAGTGATTTTAATCCTACAAGCGAAAGGAATGCTTGGCGCATATCGCTTGTTTTTTTAACTAACTGGTAAAGTTTAGTTTCAGTATATCTTTTGAGAATTCCGGCCATCCAAGCTTTAAATGTCTGGTGTCCTTTTATGAAAACTGAACGTTCTGGCTCTGTTTCTTTGTAATCAAGCATTTCTTTTTCAGCAAGAAGTGGATTCATAAAAACATATTCGTAAAATCTACGTAGAAGTTTTTTTCTTGCATCATACTGCGGATCTTCGCTCATTCCATAGATATCTTTTCTCAGAAGTAGTGATTCAAGTTGGCGGATGAATGATGCATACTCCGTCAACACACTAGTTTTTTCCTCATCAAGCTCGATCACAATCTCTTCTTCATAACGAATAGTTTTGATAGGTGCTTCTATAGTAGCAAGATCTTTCAGATGAAGACTAAAAAATTCAGGAGATCCAAATTCATAAGGACATTTGGCCATGTCCAATATACCGCGACTGCCTTCTAGAGAGAGATTACACATAACGTTGACTGCGTAATTAGAATTTTTAAATATTGCTCGTATGCATAATAGTATATTCACTATTTAAAAGATCTTACTATTTAATAATTAATTAAATAGTGGTGGTTATTACGAACAAGATACGATGTGCAGTAATTGGTGTAGGCAATTGCTTTGCTGGTTTAGTGCAAGGTATTGAGTATTACAGACAACATCCAGAGCAAGAAGTCATAGGTGTAATGCATCCTGTTATTGGCGGTTATTCTATTCACGATATTGAATTTGTTGCTGGATTTGATGTTGCTAAGAACAAGATCGGCAAGACAATAAATGAAGCGATCTACGAAGCACCGAACCTTGTAAATTGGATAGAGAAGAATAAAATGCCTAAAACTAATGCGCAAGTTTATGAATGCCCTGCACTTGATGGCATTGGTTTATGGGTTGAAAATAAGATTAGGCCAATAAACAGTAAGAAATCAATAGAGCAGTTAACTGCAGAAATAAAGCACATACTGAATGAAACACGTACCGAAATCTTAGTTTCCTATCTACCAGTTGGTTCGGAAAAGGTTACGAAATACTGGGCGCAAATCTGTCTTGATTGTAGGATCGCATTTATAAATTGCATGCCAAGCTTCATCGGTTCTGATCCAGAATGGGCAGAGAAATTTAAGAAAGCCAACTTACCAATTGTTTCGGATGATGTGAAAGGCCAGGTTGGAGCAACTATAGTCCATCGAACACTTGTAAGATTATGTGACGATCGTGGTACGCGTATAGAAAAAACATATCAAATCAATGTTGGTGGGAATAGTGTAACTGGAGATCAAATGATTTTATTTAGAGTAACTGGCAAAATTAAATATAAAAAAATAGGAGAATTCATAGATAACCTAATGAAAAATTGTGAACCAAAAAAGAGGAAAGATGGAAAAGAAGTACTAAGGAGAAACGAATTTCCTGAAAAAATTGAGTGTTTTACGATAGATGATAATTTTAAAGTAAAATTAGTTCCGATAGAAGCTTTTATCAGACATAAAATTTCAGGATCAATTTTTGAAATCGAAACAGAAGAAGGAAGAAAAATAGAGATTACAGAAGATCATAACTTATTTATTTTAGATGAAACTGGGAAACTAAAAGAAACTTCTGTAAGAGATTTAAAAATAGGGGAAACTTTTATAGCTGTTCCTGAAAATCTGTTTTCTTCACAAAAAGAGGAGAGGTTCATAAATTTAAGGAATTACTTCGAAAAGATAATCAGTGATTCTCCTTATAGAAAAGGCAAGCTAAGAATTAGGAATAACTTCTTTGAAATTTGTGGTTATCCGGAAATAAAAATTCCAACGAATTTTCCATTATCAGATGAGTTTTTACAAATCGTTGGAATTTGGTTAGCTAATGGTTCTTACGATAAAAAAGGAAGCGGCAATATTGAGCTAACTTGTGGAAATAACCCAGATTTAGTAAAAGTAGTGAAGTCTTTTTGCAATAGCTTTAATCTTTCTTATAAAATTAGAGATGAGAAGAAAGTTGCATTGAGTATAAACTCAAAAATTTTGGGAAGAATTTTTAAAACAGTTTTCGATTTAAATGGCAATGTTTACACAAAAAGAGTTCCATCTTGGATATTTAACCTTTTTGAAAGACAAATTGCCCAAGTATTAAATGGATATGTAAGTGTGGATGGTTGTATAACTGAAAATCAGGTAAGATGGAGCTCTCCCTCTGAAATATTAATTAGAGATCTTCAAACCTTGTTTTTAAGAATTGGAATAAACTCAACAATTTTTAAAGAAAAATATGTAATGGAAAAATGGAAAAAAGCTTATCCACTTAGAATAGGACATTGTTGGCATGGATTTATTAGAGGATATAAAAATTTCAAAAATTTTGTTGAAAGAATTGGATTCATTCAAAAAGAAAAAAAAGAGAAAGCTTTAGAAATTTTTCGTAGTAAAAAAGAGAGTTTAAAGGAAAAATTAATTCAAAATGGGGAAGTAAAATTTGTTAAAGTAAAAAGTATTCGAAAAATTAAAACAAAAACAGAAGAATATGTTTATGATTTAAGTATAAAACATTTTGAGCGTTTTATTTGCTCGAATATTTTAGTTCATAATACTGATTTTCTTAATATGAAAGAACAGGAACGGCTCATAAGCAAAAAGATATCAAAAACAGAATCAGTGCAAAGCCAACTGAAACAACGTCTACCTGACGACAAAATCTACGTAGGGCCGAGCGACTTTATACCGTTTTTAGGTAACACAAAACTCATGTTCATGCGTATAGAAGGCAGAATGTGGGCTAATATCCCATATAATATGGAAGTACGCTTAGAAGTTGATGACAAAGCAAACAGCGCTGGTATAGTTGTTGACGCAATAAGAGCATGCAAAGTTGGGTTAGATAGAGGTATTGGAGGGCCATTGATCGGGCCTAGTGCGTATCTAATGAAACGTCCTATCCATCAGATGGGTGATGCAGAAGCTAGGCAGGAGTTTGAAAATTTCATTGAAGGAAAAAATTATCGTAAATATTGAGAACATTCTATTGCGGATAATTGTAGCAAAAGCTAAGGTAGAAATATGCTAAAATCAACAAAAATCACTGAAAAAACCTCGAGCCTGCTTGGTAGTTTATTTGCTTGGCTGCCAATAGATCCGAACACTATCACACTAGCATCAGTTATATTAGCATTGCTTGGTTTCCTAACTTTTGGGAATGCACTCGAAGCAAAAATCATTTCCTTAGTATTTTTTCTCTTAGCATTTGCATTTGATGCACTAGATGGGGCGATAGCCCGTGCCAAAAACACAGTAACAAAAACTGGCGCGTTCATAGATGGAATTGCAGATCGCATTGTTGAATTTTTCTTAATTTTAGTATTTTTTAAAATGTCTCCATACCTGACTCTTCAATTAGCATTACTTTCAATTTTATTTTTTGGAACGTGTATGACTGCATTTGTAAAAGCATACGCAGAGCATCAAGGATTACTCGCACACAAGCAGGCAATGAAAATGCCTGGGTTATTGGAACGCACAGAAAGAAGTTTATTATTGATAATTGCATTCGCACTTTTTATTTTTGGGTTCGTGCAATATGGAATTTATTCGATCTATTTAATCGCAACGCTATCAGCAATTACATTTATTCATAGATTTTTTATTGTGTTTCTTCGAAAAAATTTTTGAAAAATCGATCAGTTATTCTCCTTCAAACAATTTCTTCTGTTTTATATTCCCCAATGTTTTCCATTTTAATCTTACATATGGTTTTAGTTTTTGAGCTGTCTCTCGATTGCGTAATGCAGCGATCGTACATCTGTCAGAAGGATAACCAGAACCGAAATCAACTCCAATGTTTTGTGTTATTTCATCAATTTTTTTATCTCTCAAAACCTTTGCGCATATTGATGCTGCTGCAACGATTGGAAAATTTTCGTCTGCTTTGTGCTGTGCTTCAAATTTTTTTGTTCCATAGCGCGTCATGCGTGTACGAAAAGTCCATTCATAGCGGTCTGGTAAGTCAATAGTAATATCGCTTTCTTTTGCTTCGCGAGATGTTTTTATTAACATTGCCATTGCACGTGCTTCTATTTCATTTAACGATGCCTTTTCCATTTGTTTGTTTAAATCATGCGCACTACTCTCAAACCAGCGAAAATTACAAAATGTTTTTAGTTGTGAAAAAATTTCTGTTCGCTGTAATAAAGTTAGTTGTTTCGAATCCTTTTTACAAATAGTGCGGAGTTTTTTCTCATTCTTACGTAAGCAAAATGCAATTGAAACAACTAACGGGCCAATGACAGCTCATGTAGACCACAAGACTTTAAATTCAAGAGAGAAAACAAAAGACTTATAGCTCTCTACCTGCTTCATCCATGCCCGCGATATAGTAAGACATATATTTTTATTTTGGGGTCTGTTGTATCCTCATTTATGAAGAGATGTTTCTTTTATCAATAATTACAAAATCTCCTATTGCCAAAACAGCTTCATATTGTACAAGAACCATCCCATCCTCTTTTCTCATTTTTCCAGCAACTGCGCTGTCAGGATTTGGCTCAATAACAAGAGCTTCTATTTTGCCAGTTACTTCATTTATGTTTAGATCAACTAAGCGCCCAAAATCTTCACCTTCATTAGTTACTATCTTTTTCCCAGAGAGTTGCCTTGCTATAACATACTTTACCATCTGATCACCTGTTGAATATCACAATTTTCTTTTAACTAATCTATAAGCTTAACTAAATTTATAAATATTATGGTTGATATACAATTTGTGGAACGATTTTTGAAGACCCTTTTTTTGATAATTCTTTTTTGCTGCTTTGTAAATGCAGAGAATCAAACACTACCAGAAGGTACCCCTTATAAAGTAGGTCTTACTCAAGTAGTCGCAAACATTACTGCAACTCTTAAATTTATTGCACCGTATATTTCAATCAGTCTTATAATCATTGGTGGGATTGTTTATGGTCTTGCACAGTTACAATCAGCAGAAGTACGTGGAAAATGGCAGACAATTGCTATTGGTCTTGTTGTTGGTGGCGTAATTGTTGGTGCGTTAACTGCAGCAGCAACAGCAATTCAAGGTGGTTCTGGAACTTTACTTACAGAGTAAATTATAGTGTACTAGTTTATTTTCTGATCATTTATTACCTATTTTTTAAACAATCTAAACTATAGATTTAAAAATTGATAAGGTTTTTCTTATATAATATATTATACACTATATAAATAGTATATACTAATGAGGTGAATAAAAATATGGTTGGTATCTCTGAGGAAAAAATTGGATCTGAAGATTTTGATGAGGTTGTTAATAGCGCTGAACAAGGAAGCGACAACAGTGGAAATGCTGCACAGGGAGGTGGGGTTGGTATCCAAGGGGCAAACCGACCAGATCTTCGTGTAGTACAGCCTATAACAGGAACTGATGGAAGAACGATTTACAAAAATGTCGGTGGTATGTGGAAGAATGTTTCGAAGAACGGTAACGAATTCTATACTTTAATGATTGGAAATCTCAAGCTACTTGTTTTCCAGAATACGAATAAATAACGCAAAAATAAAAGGTGACCCTGATGGGGAAAGAGAAAGAAGAAAACGGGAAGAGGAAATATTATAGGGAGTTAGAAGATCTTCCAGGTATTGGTGAAGTAACTGCAGAAAGATTAAGACAAAAAGGTTATGGTGATTTTGCAGCCATTGCAGCAGCATCTCCTCATGAGCTTGCAGAAGCAGGAGAATTAGGAGTAGAAGCAGCGAAAAAGACAATAGAAGCAGCAAAAAGTAGTTTGGATGTTGGATTTGAAACTGCTGATAAGGTGCTTGAAAGAAGAAAAAATATAATGAGGATCAGTACTGGTTCGAAGAATCTCGATGAGCTACTTGGCTCTGGGATAGAAACATGTGCTATCACTGAGTGTTATGGGAGATATTCAAGCGGGAAATGTATCGGAAAGGATACTATTGTATCTTATTTAAATGATGAACAATTTCACTTAGAATCAATTGAAAAAACATATGACTCATATGCATTAAAATTTGGAGAAAAAGCATATGACAATGGTTTTATAGTTGAAGGTGCACCACTTTCAGTTTATAGTTTGACGAATAGTGGTTTAACAAAAGAGCGGATTGCAGGCATATATAAAGAACGTGTTGATAAAGTTATAAGAATTAAAACACAAAGAGGTAGAAATCTTGTACTAACGCTCCCGCACAGGCTTTTAGTACTAACTAGCAATAGCGTCTGCTGGAAACAAGCTGGCGAAATTGCAACTGGTGAGACTATAGCTTATCCTCGCTTGATTAACACATCATACCCACGCGACATAATAAAAATAATAAAAATAATTTATAGAAACAGCATCGGCTGGGACAGAAGAAAACTTAGAAAAATCTTGGGCAGGCACGACATTAAAAAAATAAATAAAACGCTCTCTAGCTTATTCTTTGGCAGTACAAAGCAGAAAATAAGTGAAAAAACACTAATAAGCGTTGTAAAATTCTTTCAGGTTGCAAAACAATATTTACAACAATTAACTGGTGAAAAAACAGAGCTTGAAAAAAGATTAAATGTTTTAACTCTAGGAATAGAACAACTGAAGATAATTGCTATGTTTAATTGGGATGCGGTCAAAGAAGCAACTATTGAAAATTATGATGATTTCGTCTATGATTTTATAGTCCCAAATGGCCACACATTTATAGGTGGTAATCTGCCCACATTACTACATAATACACAGATAGGGTTTCAACTTGCAGTGAACGTTCAAAAACCAACTGGGAATGGTGGTGTTGGTGGTAAGGTCCTTTTTATTGACTCTGAGAGTACATTTCGCCCAGAACGCGTAGCACAACTGGCTGAAGCAGCAGGTATGAACCAAGAAGAAGTTTTGAAAAACATAATAATCGCACGAGCAGAAAATTCCGACCATCAGATGATACTTGCAGATAAGGCTGAGGAATTTATTGCGGCAAATAATATACGTTTAATAGTAGTTGATTCTCTAACTTCCCACTTTAGAGCAGATTATGTTGGCAGAGGGGCGCTTGGTGACAGACAGCAAAAGTTGAACAAGCACATTCATTTCCTTCAGCGCTTAGCTGATAGGTATAACCTAGCTGTATATGTTACAAATCAGGTCATGGATGACCCAGGTATGCTTTTTGGCGACCCAACAAAACCAATTGGTGGACATGTTTTAGCGCATACGTCAACGTATCGATTATACCTACGCAAAGGAAAAGACGACAAACGCATCGCAAGATTGGTTGACTCTCCAAATCTTCCAGAAGGTGAGGCAGTATTTAGAGTAACACCAAAAGGAATCACTGATTAAGCTTTGCGCCAAAATAAAATAACATCATAAAATCGCACTCATTATCAACGTGAACCAAAAATTTTCTAATTTTACGTTTTTTATATTAAATGGCGATCAAAATGAAAAAAGCACAGAAGATCCTCCGTTATCTCCTTCAGGATCTTTGATTAACGCGTATTTTTGTCACGACGTGAAATGCGAATTTTTTCGAGAGTAATATGCGTGGCGCAAAGCCCACTGATTAGAAAAATTTATAATTATTAGTACTGTAATAATCTAGGGAGTTGTGAATCAAAAACAAATAATCTTTATTTTTATTCTTCTATTCATTTTTGCCAAATCTATATTTTCAGCAACCACATTAGAAAAGCCATGGGAAAAGGCATTGTGGGAAAAAGAAAACCCATTTATAGTCTATATAGAAGATAAAAAAGAGTGGCTGGTTGAGGCTTTTGACAGCTCAATTGATTCTCTAAATTTAGAAAATATTGACAGTGACGCCATAGAAGTTCAAACTATAAAAAAGAAAATAATCGATGCGAAAGATGAAGCAGAACTATTAAAAATAACAAGTGCTCACTGCTCGGTAATAAAAAAAGAAATTCAGAGTAACTATCTTGCTTTAAATATTAATGATGACTGCATTAAGATATTAGTAGCTTTCCCAGCGTATTCACCGTTTATACTAAGAATGTGGAACTCTGGGCTTAACATTATTTGGTGTACATTGGATTGGATTTTAAAAGCAGATCAAAGACAGAAGTGGGAAGCACAGTATAAGAAAAACCTTAATGCTTTGGAGAGTTGTTCAAATAAATACGCCAGTGAATGGAAAAATACCATGAGCTGGTCTATTGATGCTCTTTCATCCAGTTTAATAGAACTAGAAGAAAAATGGTCCGAAGCACGCAATGCGTTTGAAAAGTTAAAATATGCAGGAATCTGCGAACAAGATTACAAGGGACCAGAAGCAAGCAAATGCACCGAGCTCAAGTATATTTTTTATACCACTGATATAAACGCAACAACCAACAAAAGTTATATTTACACACAGATTTGGAGTAACATAACTCAAATCAAAAATCAACTAATTGGCAAAACTGAAGCTGGGGATTGGACAAAATTCGTACCTCAAGACATCAACCTTGATAGCGTACTCATGGCAATATGGGCAGAAGAAGGAGCGATATCACTTGCAGATGAACTTAAACAAGAAGCCATGAGCGCTCTTGTTAATGCAAAGAAAAACTATAGGGGGATGCGTAGCGCTATTAAAAATGATCTTGATAGTTTAGAAAAAAAGATACAAGAAATGAAAAATGATAAACTGAATCTTATAAATGAAGTTGCACAAGTTATGGAAGGAGCAATATATGTAGGGGAAGAAGGAACTATACGTATAAGATTTGAAGATGTTCAATCTTCTATTGAAAACATAAAAAATGATTTAATTGCAGCAGAATCTATATATAAACAAATAACAACCGAAGGCTACATAAAAAATGCAACTAAGAATCTCAATAATATCAAAGAGGAGCTAACGAAAACCAATATATTGTCAGATCGCCTAAAACAGGATGCAGAAGCCACTATCGAATCATTGCATAACGTTGTTCTCAGGACATTAGAAGAATTTGAATTGCTCACAAAAGAAAAATTGCTGACTACAGAAGTAAAAAGTTTGTATGAAGATGCAAAAAAAGATATTGAAAAGGCAAAGAGTAGCGTTTCGAGTTTAGGGAACCGTTATATCAATTACAACAACGCAAAAAATAAATTATCTATAGCAACAACATTATTCTATGAAAAACCAGCAGAAATTATCGCAGCGATGCGTGCCAAAATAACCAAATTAAAAACATTTATTGCTGCAGCAAAGGTTGACGAAATTGAAGTTTCATTAGAAGAAAACTTGTTGGAGTTAATCTCAGAGAATCCTGGTGCATGGATCGGTACAAGGACAGTACAAAATCTTAACGAAATGGAGCAAAATATTATTAAAAAAGCCCAGGCAAAATGGGGATTTTTGAAAGGGATGCGAAAAAATTTGCTTGAGCAAATCAAGCTTGGAGGCCATGCTCTTAGCGATTTAAAAACTTCAATTGTAAAAGCAGAGAAGTTGTATATTGATAGTGTTGGACACATTAAATGGAAAGAAGCAATAGGAAAATTAAAAACAATCTACAATGAATACATTGATGTAGAAAGTCAGATAACTAAAAACGAGTATGCAATCATTACAGCGAACGGCCTCATAGTTAATAACGATCTATTTATAGGTGCAGTAGAACTAGATAAACCAACAACAATTTCTTTAGATATTTTTATAAAAAATAGATATCCATATAGAGCAGACAAAGTAAGTCGTAAGATACCTAGCACCATAAACTGGCTAGAAAGCAATATTGTGAAAGGGAATGATTTGCTAGAAGCAATAGCTAGTGATGGTTCTACAATCATTCTTTATATGAAAACTATAGAGCCATATGCTACATATGAAATAAAACTTGAAAAAAACGAAATTATCGCGCAAACCATTAGCAAAAAAACAACTGTCCGTGCATCTCCAGATTTTAGCGCTATTATTTACGATGAAGTAGGCTTTCTACTTGATTATGATGTACGATCACTGTCATTTGATTTGGATTACTTAAACGCTAATAATGTAAAAGTTGATGGACTTGAAGGACCTACATTTAATGGATTGAAAAAAGGAAAACATACACTTACATATGATTATGTCTATTATGATGCATACACATATGAGACTGCAAATTATAATGCAAAAAAAGACCCGTTCAATCCACTTATTACAAATGTGCAATACGACCTTATTTTTACTCCAACTATTGATATTACAGAATTGTCCTATTTCGTTGAAAAACCATTAGATGCGCAATCATTCTCTGTTTCATCATTAAGTTGGGAAAAAATAACTGATAAAACTGATATTGGAAATGGTTTATATAGATTTAAAATTCAGAATCTAAAAAAAGAAAAACCAGTTTCTGTTCGCATTTCTTATACAATAAAAAATGTTGCTGACTACATAAATAAAGAGCTTACATGGATCAATCCAAATAGGCTTTCAGAAAATGCAAACAAAACGTATGTAGAAGTACAAAATGCAGTTGCAGCGAACAATTCGAACAATGCCATTGTAAAATTACAGGAGTTAAAAGCTAAGATAAATAAAGAAAAAACAGAAAGTGAAAAACATACAGCAAAATACAAATCACTAGCAAATGCTATTGAAACAGAAAAAAATAATATAGAAAAAGTAGTTTCTGATCTTAAAGATTCTCATATTAATACACCGATTACTACAATGCTAGAAAAACGAGTGGAATATTTAAACGAAACACTTAAAGATGCAACAAAGATCTCTCCTAGCTCTGCAGTTGAACTATTGAATGCAGTTGACAAGGAATGGACTAAAAAAAAGCTCTCAGCAATAAAGAAAAAAGTATTCGGTGACTATTCAACAGCAAAAAAGAAGCTTCTAAATATTACTGGCAAATCTGATCCACAATTTAATGCGTTTGAAAATGCTTATGCAGTATTTGAAGCAACAAACAATGTAAGAGATCTACCAGAAGTGCTTATTGCTCAGCAAGCAATGAATCAGATTGTTACGCAAGCTGAAGAGCAGGATATAATTACCCGCAATAATCTTTCAAGTGCATTCAATACTCTTAAAGAAAGCGTTACCTTATTCTTGACTGCATATTCAAAAGAAAAAAGCGCAGCACATGGAACACCATTCAAATCAATTTTTTCACTTGATAATAAGAATATACAAAAACGCCTAGCCAATGCAGAAACTGCATTCAAAAAAGGAAAAACAACAGAGAAACTGAAAGAATTACTATCTAAAGTGCAAGAAGACGCGCAATCTCTTAATCTTTCATTGTCATCATTGGAAACAGAAGCAGAGCATAATGTTAATGCAGCTGAAGAGGCCTATGCTAAAAAAATTGATTCGCTTTCAGATGAGAGCAAAAAGACAGCAGAACAATACTTAACTTCTGCAAAAACTGCATTAGCAGAAAAAAAATATGTTAATGCATTAAAGGCAAGTGACAAAGTTTTATCTGTTTTAAAATCATCGACTGCGAAGAGCGATGATAAGGGTTTTATTTTACTCGCATTAACTGCACTTTTTATACTTGGGGTAATTACTATCTATATTGTAAAACAATCAAAAAATGATAGAAGAAGAATTGGCAATGAAGCAAAAACACAATATAAAAAACTTGCAAGAATTAAAGATACTCCTCCAACTAAGTAATTTTATGTTTTTCGACTACTACTAACAATCAGAAAAATTAAGTTGAGGCCATATAATCTGCTCATAAGCCTAAGAAATGCGATATCTTTGTTTGACCAGAAATCTTCTGTTTTTTAAGTTGAATAACATCATTTTTGCTATGTTTCTTCTGCTTCTGCATCAACGATACGATTTCTTTCATTCGCTTTTCCTTTCTGAATGATGACCAATAGTAATATTCATCCCGTGTGCCCTTTGTCAGAAGTATGTAGATTTCCCCTTTTTTGAAGCGAGCAGCCCTTCCTCTGCGTTGAATAGACCGAATCTCACTTGGAACTGGTTCATAAAATATAACTGCATCTACTACTGGGATATCCAATCCTTCTTCTCCAATTGATGTACTTATAAGAACATTAAATTTTCCATTTCTAAATTCTACAATAGTTTCTTCTTGCATCTTTCTTGTAATCCCATCCTTCTTACCAACAAACTGTTTTGCAGCTATACTAGCATTCTTTAGTGCATTTTCAATGATTGCTATCTGATCTCGATAGTGAGCAAAGACAATGATCTTCTTTTTATGCAGCGAGCGTATGAGATCAGTGAGATATTTTAATTTTGGATGTTCTTCATCAGTATTGCATAATCTTTTTATCTCTGAAAACTCCTGCGATTTCATTAGTAATGCAGCTGATTTTGATTTTTTTTCACCAATCTTTTCAATATATTTTCTTAGTGTGCCTATACCTTGGGTTTCTATTAATTCACTCATATGCATTAGATGTAGTAGTATGGAATATTGTACAAGTGCAGGATACTTTAGCCCATGTTGAATTCTAAGTATGCGCTCTCGCATTTTGATAAACTCTCTTTTATGTCTGAGCGGCGGAGGGAACCCAAGATTAGCTAACAATTTTGCATGCTTATGTGTGAGCTCATCAAGATACGTTTTTATCAATTTTAACGTAGGAGACAGTGAAACCGGAATCCATCTTATGAAACTTTGTTGAACATATTGTTTTACATCATCATCATTAGTTGTGCGTATCTCTACATTCTGAATTCTTAAAGCATTCATAACTTCATTTATGCGCTCTTTTTTTCCACCTGGCGATGCAGTAAGCCCTACTATAAGCGCATCTTTGCATGCTTCTGCTACGTATGTATACGCATAATTTTTAACTGCACGATGTGCTTCATCAAAGATAACAAGCAAAAATTTAGGAACAAGAGTACCATTTTTTATATCATTCTTTATTGTTTGTGGCGTACTTACAATTATTTTTTTATCATATTCCTCTACACGTTTTTTAGGAGATTTCTCTCCAGTAACTAATGTTACGGTATCATCGCCAACTTCTAATACTTCCTTTATAGAGTTAACATGCTGTTTTGCAAGCGGTTTTGTTGGTGTTAAAAAAAGACAGCGACCATCTTTCATCTTATCTCGGATAAGCAGTAATCCAATAGCCGTCTTCCCAAGACCAGTTGGGAGTACAACTAATGTATTTCCATGTTGTAATATTGAATTGTAAATAGCGAGCTGATATACTCGTGGCGTAAGATTCATATTTTCTTTTATATTTCTGTCGACATACTATTTAAATCTACAACCTATACTGGGCTTTGCGCCAAAATAAAATAACATCATAAGTGATATACGTGGTGCAAAGCAGTTATATGCATATACACAAAATCTACTAAGTGGATAAGATGGTCAACGAAAAAATCAAACAAGAATTAAAGTTGCTAAACCCATTTTGGGATAAACCGTTCAGTATACAGTATAAAGAACGAGTAATATATCAAAGATTGCAAAAATACATAAAAGAGCCACAAATAATTTCTCTATGTGGATTGAGGCGCGTTGGAAAAACTACGATCTTGAAAAAAATAATCGTAGATCTATTAAAGGACAACCCAGCAGATTCTATTCTTTATTTTTCATTTGATGATTTCCAAGCATCGGAATTGCTAGATGTGATAGATGCGTTTATTAGCATTCATAATAAAGAACCAAAATTTTTAATATTTGATGAAGTACAAAAACTTCCAAATTGGGCTGGAAAAGTAAAGATTCTTTATGATACTGGAAAATATAAAATATTTATATCAGGTTCAGAATCACTATTCTTACGTAAAGGAACGTCAGAAAGCTTAGCCGGGAGAATATTTGAATTTGAAGTAAAGAAATTAAGTTTTCTAGAATATCTTAATTTTATTGGTATGGGGGAACTGATCAAAAAACCACAATTATATGAAATTCAATTACAAAACGAATTGAATAGATACCTAATTACAGCAGGATTCCCAGAGATGATCGATAAAAAGGATAGAATGATGATACGTGACTACATAAGAAACGCGGTTATAGAAAAGATAGTCTTCTCAGATATGGTAAAAATATATCCGATTGAAAATCCAATGCAATTAGTTGCAATGTTAGAGATAGTAATAGACAATCCAGGCATTATTATTGATCTTGTTTCATTATCCCAAAAACTTAGAATCCATAGGCATACATTATCTAAATATTTTAAATATCTCGAAATGGCGCATTTGGTTGTCAAATTGTACAACTTTTCAAGAAATAGAGTTACTTCTGAAAAATCCCTAAAGAAGTTTTATCCTACCTTCCTAAGTCCAGTACTCTTAGAAGAAAGTGAAGAAAAAATGGGAAAATTAATAGAAACAACATGCGTTCTAGCAACCGATACCAAATTCTTCTGGAGAGGTAAGTACAAAGACGAAGTCGACATCATCATTCAACGAGAGAAGGAATTACTTCCTGTTGAGATAAAATACAGAAACCAACTAATTCAGAATAGAGGATTGCAAAAGTTTTGTAAGAAGTACAAATGCAAAGAAGCCATGGTAGTTACTAAGGACGAACGAGAGAAAAGCGAAGGAATTACATTAGTACCAGTTTATGAATTTCTACTTTGGTTCTGATTCTTAAACAACGTAAGTGCTTAAAAATTCCATAGCAATTATAATAAAGTTATGCATGCCTAACTATTACTAATGGTTTCTCGCAACAAGCAGGATTACCTTCGTTGTATATACAAACTCCAGTTGAAGAAAGATGGATCGGTGAACGCTCGAGAAATAGCGAAAGCACTAGAGATTTCTAAACCAAGTGTTTCTGAAATGATGGTGAAGCTAAAGAAGGCAGGGTTCGTAAAATATAAAACGTACGGGCCAATTTCGCTGACAGAAAAAGGTATTGTAGAAGCCAGGAAAGTGCTTAGGAGGCACAGACTTCTCGAGGTGTTTCTTACAAAGCTTCTTGGATTGCATAAATCTTTTCACAAAGAAGCACATAAAATAGAGCACGTACTTTCAGACAATGCAGAAGCCAAACTTGAGCAACTTCTTAAACACCCGAAGAAATGCCCTGATGGAGATCAGATTCCTGAGAAAACCGTTCACGTGATTACTTTGGATGAGGCACCAATGAATAAACAATTGAAAGTATTATTCTCAAAACTCGGAAAAAGAGAGGAAATAGATAGAATAAAGGCATTAGGAATAATACATGGAGAGACTGCAGTTATTCTAAAACGTATTTTAGGTGGGCCACTTATAATAAGAATAAAAGGAAGTGAAGTGGCACTCAGTCGTGATATCTCTTCTTGTATATATGTTGAGGTGGCTAAATGAATGGCTTCTCTGACATAGCTCAAAAACTGAAAGGAGCAGATATCGTTTTGGCTGGCAATCCAAATGTCGGGAAAAGTGCTCTCGTGAACCAACTTACCGGCATTGGCGCAATCGTTTCTAATTACCCTGGAACTACTGTTGAAATTCTGGAAGGAGAAAGTACTTTTGCTGGTAAGCGGCTTCGCATCGCTGATTTACCAGGAATCTATTCATTACATGGTATTTCAGAGGATGAAGTGGTTGCATGTGATTACATAAAAACAACAAAACCGCGAGTAATAATAAACGTTGTTGATGCAACAAAACTTGAACGAAATCTTTTCCTCACAACCCAACTCCTTGCCATACGCGTGCCTGTTGTAGTTGCGCTTAATTTTTATGAGGATGCAGAGGCTCGTGGTACAAGAGTCGATGCACAACTATTATCTGCAATTCTTGGAGTGCCGGTTGTTCAGATAAACGCAGTTAGCGGATCTGGTATAGGAAACCTCATTAGACAAACATTATCGGTAGTCAAAGCTAAAAAGAGAGGAAAGCAGATAGGAAAATGTTTTGCTAGCGAAGAAGAATTGCACTCTAAGGCTTTCTCAATAGCTACGAGAGTCATCAAGAAATCGAAAAAACGAACTACGCAAAGTTTCTGCGAATTGTTAGATAAAATTACAACAGAGCCAGTAAGCGGTAGTGTAATTTTGGTGGCAGTACTCGCTCTTCTTTTCGCATCGCTATTCATAATTGGAGGCGGGCTTTCAGAGTTGATTGGAAACATATTTGAAACATACGCAGCGCCACTATTAAATGCAATAATATTATGGGTTCCAAATACAATTGTACAGGAAATTCTTCGTTACATGTTCGTGGATGGGATAAATGCTGGCCTGCAGATAGCAATCCCGTTCGTGCTTGTTTTCTACGCAGTAATTGCCATTCTTGAGGACAGTGGCTATCTGCCACGCATGGCTTTTTTGCTAGATAAGGTAATGCACCATTTAGGACTTCATGGAAAATCAGTCATACCAATGATGCTTGGGTTTGGTTGTAGTGTACCAGCGATTATTTCAACTAGAGTGCTCCAAAACTCCCGTGAACGCCTACTTACAGCAATACTCATAACGCTTGTTCCATGCTCTGCACGAACAGTAGTCATCCTTGGGGCAGTCGGCATTTTCGTTGGCTGGCAATACGCAATTCTCATCTATGCGTTCATACTTGCACTCATTTTTCTGACCGGCTTTATACTAGGAAAATACCTTCCTGGAGAAAGGCTTGGATTTATAATGGAACTGCCGCCCTACCTACTGCCGCGTGCAAGAAATGTATTCATGAAAACTTGGCTGAGAGTTAAGGATTTTGTTTTTGCAGCTTTCCCTCTTCTGTTAATCGGTTCAGGTGTGCTTGGTGGTCTAAAAGCTCTTGGTCTAGTTGAGCCAATGCTTGCTCCTTTCCAACCAGTACTCTCTGGCTGGTTGCTCCTGCCTCTTGCAACTGGGATAACACTTGTCTTTGGTATTTTTAGAAAAGAACTTGCGCTTGAAATGCTGGTTGTGTTAGGTGGAAGCGCAAATTTACTTACGTTTATGAGCCAGCTCCAACTTTTCGTATTTTCGCTTGTTGTGGCGATCTATATTCCTTGCATCGCAACTGTTGGAGTTCTAAAACACGAATTTGGTTGGAAAAAATGCTTAATAATATCAGCTTCAACAATATTACTTGCAATTATTATTGGAGGGATTGTTGCGCGGATTTTGCCAGCTCTTGGAATTCTTCACTAACAAAACAAAATTATACAGATGAAGAGAGTCGTCAATCATTTAAACTCTTCGCAGGTTTTTGAAATGTCTATGTTTAAAATATTCTGTGCAATAAGAGATTTTTCTTTCAATTGAGGAAGCTGACTTTCATATGTTGGCAGTTCTTCCTTATAGAATAAACCAATTGGCATTTTTTCATAATTAGTTTTTTCCTGTTCAAATGCCTTTTCTAATGCTTTCATTTTATCGCTTGGGTCATGGCCGCATTCATCTAACTTATAAACTCTTTGCTTAAACCATTCATAGCTATTCAGTTTGTTAAATGTTACACACGGCTGAAGAACATCAACAACTGCAAAACCTTTATGTGCTATTGCACCCTTTATCAATTCTGCCATATGTTTTATATCGCCAGCAAATGCACGGCTAACATAAGTTGCGCCATTAGTAATCGCAACAGCTATTGGGTTAAATGGAACCTCCAGAATACCATGAGGAGTTGACTTGCTTTTCATCCCTTTCATAGTTGTTGGCGATGCTTGACCTGTTGTAAGTCCATATATCTGATTGTTATGAACGATATAACTTAGATCATAATTTCTTCTCATAATATGTATAAAGTGCTGTATACCAATTCCATAACCATCTCCATCACCACCAACAGCAATTACAGTAAGCTTATGGTTTGCAAGTTTTATGCCAGATGCACAAGCTAATGGACGACCATGCAAAGATTCAAATCCATAACAATTTACATAATGTGGTACCTTACCACCGCATCCGATGCCAGAAACAATTACTGTTTCATGTGGGTTTATGCTTAATTCAGCTAATACTGATTTTATTGCGATATGAGTTGAAAAATTACCGCAGCCAGCACACCATTGTGGTTTTTCTTTTGTTACTAATTCTTCTAGTGTAGTCATAAGTACCACCTATTCATAATTTAATTCATTATACTTTGCAGGATTGTAATACTCGTAATCTTCCTGCTCTATAACATGAATTTCTTTTTTTCCAGTCCATCCTGCTTGTTTTATTTTTTTTACTTCATCTGCAATCTGCTCTGCAAAAAACTGCCTTCCATCGTACTTAAGCATCTTGAAGGATGGTTTGAAGCCAACATATTCTCGCAAAAGACCTGCGAACTGTCCAGTAGAATTATTCTCAACAACTATTGTGTGTTTGCACATTTTTAGCAGTGGTTTAAGCTTTTTTGGATTAAGAGGAAAAACATAGGAGAAATGAAGTACATTTGCATTTATTCCATGTGCATTTAATAGTTTAAGTGCATCTAATAGAGGTAATTTCTGCGAGCCCCAACAAATTAAGGTTACTTCTGCGTTCTGCGTTCCAAATATTTTTGGTTGGTCGAGATCAGCAAGCAATAGTTTTAATTTGCGCGCCCTTTTCTGCACCATTTTTGCTCGGTTAGTAAAGCTTTCACTTGAAAAACCATATTCGTCGTGTTCATATGAACTGCAAACATGCATGCCGTTTGGCTCACCTGGTAATGGCCTTGGAGAAACCCCATCTTTTGTGAAGTCATAGCGTTTAAATCTACTCATTGCCTTTAATTTTGGCAGACCTTTCACTATCTTTCCACGCTCAATTTTTATCAATGAATCATCAAAGTTATCAGTTGAAAAATGCGACTCACCCAAAAATTTATCGCTTAATATTATTACAGGTATTTGATATTTCTCAGCAATGTTGAACGCCTTTGCAGCAAGCTCAAAACTTTCTTCCACATCTCCTGGTGCCAAAATCACCCGAAGAAAATCTCCTTGTGATGCATTAACTGCAAATTTTAGGTCTGCTTGTTCTGTCCACGTTGGCATACCAGTGCTTGGCCCAACTCTTTGTGCAAGATAAACAACAACAGGACTTTCTGACTCTGCAGCAAGTCCAAGCGCTTCAACCTTCAGTGAAAATCCGCCTCCAGAGGTACTACACATTGAACGTGCACCAGCAAATCCAGCAGCAACTGCATAATTTATTGCAGCAATTTCATCTTCAGTATGTTTCATTATAATGTTATATTCCTCTTCTTTATCAGCAACAAAATGCATTAATGTAGACGCAGGAGTCATTGGATAGGATGCAAAGAACTTCAATCCCCCCTTTATCGCACCGATACCAATAGCTTCATTTCCTCCAATAAACATCTTTCGTTTTTCAGAGAGTGGTTTTATTTTTTTACTGAATTCATGCTGTTTAAAATTATTATTAACATAGTCAAATCCTGCTTTTGCAACTGCAATGTTTTGTTTTATTATTTTATCATCTTTTCGTCCAAATTCAGCACGAATTACCGACTCGAGTTTTTCAAAAGGATAATCTATAAGTGCAAGAGTTGCGCCAAGCGCAATAGTGTTTTTCATTTGCGGAATTGCCTTTAACTCTTCTATTATTTTTGAGAATGGAATAGGATATCTTTTTACATCACTTCTTATCTCAAGTTTACTTATATCTATTAAATCATCATAAATTAATCCGCCGTTCTCAGTGATTTTATCTTTATGGAATAGTACGGCGTCTCTGTTTAGCGCAATTATTAGATCATTTTTTTGTGTTGGTGAATAGATTGGATCATCACTTACTCTTACCTGGTAGGTGTTGTGCCCACCACGCACAAGCGAAGGGTATTCTGAATACCCTACAACAGTAAGCCCTCCTCGTGTAAATGTTTTTCCGAGCATTCTTCCACTAACCATTGAACCATCGCCAGCCTGGCCGCCAATTTTCCATACAAATTCCATTTATCCACCTAGCTAATATTTGATATTACAACAGTTTCAATTTTCCAAACACACGATCGATTTCATTTTCCTTCCATGGCCCTGCACCAAAACATGTAACAGTGCCAGGTTCTACTTGGGTGCGCCCAGCATCCCTAATAAGTTCGCATGGTATTCCTTCACTTGTTGCTATCCTAAGATAATCCATCAATTCATTTTCATCTTTTACCTTGAGAATAATTTTTTTTTGTCCTTCGCGCTCCCATTTTTCAGCGATCTCTGGGTATTTTTTTCTGACGAGATTGTATGCAGTGAGCGAGGCATGCGAACATTGCGCAGCAAGTTTTCCTTTCCCAAGTACAAGATCAACGCGGATGAGTATTGCTTGTTTGAAAGCCATTAACATCAGATCACTCTACTATTTTCTTCCTGAACCTTTTTTTATCTTTCCTTTGTGTTGGCTTTGCGCCATGTATATGCAAATATTTTCGATTATCTAAATAGAAAGGCTCACCTACTTGTAGGTGGATTGTTTACAATCA
Source organism: Microcaldota archaeon (assembly GCA_041694845.1). GTDB lineage: Archaea > Micrarchaeota > Micrarchaeia > Anstonellales > Bilamarchaeaceae > JBGFRY01. The sequence goes on along the minus strand of JBGFRY010000039.1, from coordinate 6,086 downwards.
TCCTTGGCACACCTTAAAGAACACTGCTTTTCGAATCTCTTCAAATACTAAAATAGTCGCAGACGCAACAATGATAAAAAACCAGTCAAACAACTCAAGCGTTTGTGTATTAAAAATAATCTGTAGCTCTGGAACATAAACAACTGCTACTAAAATTGCAATCATTACAAAAATTGATGCAAATATATATGGGTTAGAGCCTGGGTCTGTGTAGAACGAAGAATGTGAAAATCTACAGTTTAATGCATTGAAAAGCTGGAGAAATGAAAATGTAATAAATGTTGCTGTCAGTAGTTTTTCAGAATTTTCATAAAGAAGATAGATCGTACCCATTATGAGAAGCATAAATAGTATCGAACCAAGCATCGAAAGGATTACGTCATTTGAAAATATGTTTCTATCTTTTCTCTGTTTCTCTTTTAAGACATCAACTAACGCCTTTTCTAAGCCAAGGGCAAGCGCTGGTGGGCCATCCATTACAATGTTTATAAATAGAATCTGTATTGGCGTAAGCAACGATGGGATCGAAAGAAAAAATGTTATTATGAATAATGTAAGCATTGCAAACGTAGTAGTAAACTGAAATTTTATGAATGAAAGAATGTTATGAAAAACCTGCCTACCCTGCTCAACAGCACTAACAAGTGTTGCGAAATTATCATCCAAGAGAACTAGGCTACCTGCTTCTTTTGAAACATCTGAACCAGAGCCCATTACAACCCCTACATGTGCTTTTTTAAGCGCAGGTGCATCATTTACCCCATCTCCTGTTACTGCAATTATTTCATCATGTTCAATTAATGTTTCCACAACTTTAAGTTTAGCAAGTGGGGTTGACCTGGCAACGATTTTGATTTCTTTTAATCTTTTGTGCAATTGCTCAGTAGAAAGATCTTTTATTGAGTTCCATTCCACTGCCTCGTTTATTTCTGATAGCAAACCTATTTCTTTTCCAATACTAAAAGCAGTTTTTAGATTATCGCCAGTAAGCATAATTATAGAAATGCCTGCATCCTTGCAGATCTGCACTGTTGGCTTTGCTTCAATGCGCGGCCTATCAGAGAATGCAAGCAAACCTAAGAAAATTAGTGAGTCTGCTGTTTCTTTTTCCTTAATGGTTTTTACTTCGTTATATGCAACACCAATAACACGCATTCCCTTTTCTGTAAGATCATTAAGTACCCTTACAATCTCTTTTCTGTTTCTTAACTGACTAACTTTACCATCACTCTCGATGCTGCTACATCTTGTTAGTAGCAATTCTGGTGCACCTTTTACTATTGCAATTTTACGCTTATTTATATCAAAAATGCCTGTCATTGATTTTGTTTCATCGTTAAATGGAAAAAATGCAAGTGGTTTTGTCTTTTTTATATTTTCTATATCAATGCTACATGACGCTGCAGTAGTGAGAATTGCCTTATCAATTTCATCACCTACAAGACCTTTCTCTGTTATTTTTGCAGTATTACAAAGTGACGCGAATAATAGTATCTTGTTATTGTCTTCAAATTCTCTTGCATCATAATTAGTATTATTGGTGTATATTGAACTCAATGCAAATCTTCCTTCAGTAATTGTTCCTGTTTTATCAACTATTAATGTAGTAACTTTTCCAACAGTTTCAACCGCGCCAAGAGAGCGTACAAGGGCTTTTTGCTCTGCCATTTTCCGCACTCCAAGAGCAACGATTATTGTCAGCACTGTCAAAAGACCTTCTGGAACCGATGCAACTGCTAGTGAAATGCCAAGAATCGCCAGATCTGCTATTGTCATTCCTTTTAATGCACCAAAAGTTATAAGTAGAAAGATTATAATAATTGAAAAAATACTGATTTTTTTTCCGAGGTCATCTAATGCAATTTGCAATACTGTCCTCTCTCCTTCGACTTCAGAAAGCGCTGATGCAATCTTTCCAAACTCAGTTTTATTACCTGTTGCAACTACCACAGCTTTTCCATGACCTTTTATTACAAGTGTACCACTATAAACCATATTTGCATGTGCATGAATTGGTGTTTCTTCTTGTAGTTGCTTTTTGGTTTTTTGAACTGAGAGGGATTCACCTGTTAAAATTGACTCATTAATCTCAAGCCCATAGTTCTCGATAATACGTGCATCTGCTGCTACTTTCATGCCATCTTCAAGAATTAAGATATCACCTGGCACAATATCTTTTGCATCAATAATTGTGTGCTTACCATTGCGTATTACAACTGCTTTTGGAGCAGTAAGTGCTTGCAATGCACGTAATGAAGAATCTGCTCTGTATTCAAGTATAAAACCAAAAATTACTGAGATCAAACATGCAATGAGAATTGCGAGTGCATCTATTAAATGACCTATATAGTATGCTATGCCTGCAGCTATAAAAAGAAGCCATATGATAAAGTTTTTAAATTGGTTTAAAAAAATGTCGATTGTGCTCCGTTTATGCGTGTTTGTAATTACATTTTCGCCATATTTCAAAAAGCGTTTCCGTGCTTCTTCTTCAGCAATACCGTCATAAGAGCTAGCAAGCTCATAAAGCACTTCATCTGCACTTTTACTGTGAAAAGGTATAGTACCCATAAATATAGTTTTTTACTATCTAATTAAAAACTTAATATTGAATAAAAATTATGACAAACGTAACAGGTTTGTGTGATGTTTGCAACCGTGGCGCAGTGATGTTTTCTTGCAATCTATGCGGTGCGCGTGTTTGCAGAAACTGTTTTTCTAATGGTGTATGCACTAGGTGTAGAGAAGGGAGAAAATAATTTGAAAAAAAGAGAAATAAGTTTTTATTTATATCCTACTAGAAAAATCTCATGCGCGGTGCAGAAGCAGTTTTACGAATTTCTAGATTCGTTGGAAAGAGAGTAGTGATAAAAGAGCGCATTAAGAAAAACTATCGAGAGATGCAACTTGATATAGCACTGCGTATTAAAAGAACAAAACAAGAAGCTCGGCTTCTCCACAAGGCAAAGATAGCTGGTGTTCCATGCCCAGTTGTTCTTGCGATAAATGATTTTGCAATTACAATGACCTATATTAATGGAAAACGGCCAAAGGATGAACAAACTATCTATAGAGACGCAGGAACTCACCTTGCACTTCTGCATACAGCAGGTATAATACATGGTGATTACACCCCTGCAAACCTTCTGATAAACCATGGAAAACTAGTTGTAATCGATTTTGGTCTTGGTTTTTTTTCTAATGATATTGAAGATAAAGGAATAGATGTACTTACAATGTTGAAAACACTTAACGAAAAATGTAAAGTGACATTTCTAAATGGATATAAGAGATATGAAAAATATGCAGAAGTTATGAAGAGGATCGAGCAGATAAAGAGCAGAGTAAGATATGCTTAATTTCTATTACTTAGTTAAATGAATATAATAAAACCAACATGTGTGGTTAATATATGCGTATTTTACATTTTGACAGAAAATTAGGTGAGGCGAAGGTGCTTACAGAAAACATAGAAGATTTATGGCATCTTGACAAAATCTTAACTGCAGGCGATAAGGTTAGTGGGGACAGCATGCGTACAGTACATGTTGGAACAAAAGAAGAAAAAAAACACGTTTACGTAACAATTTGCGTAGAAGAAGTAGAATTTTCACAGGCAGTAAATCGTCTTCGTATTCGAGGGAAAATACTATCAGGTAGTCCAGAAGATTTCATTCAACTTGGTCGATATCATACCATAGATGTTGAGCCACAAACAAAAATTACAATATCAAAAGAATGGAAAGAATGGCAGATTGCACGCTTAAAAGAGGCAGAGAAAGAAACAAAGCGGCCAAAATTGCGAATCATCGTGTTAGATGACGAAAGAGCGCTCACTGCGATTATAAAGGGTTATGGTATCGGATATGGACATGAAATCAATAACTCTGCGAGAAAACGTGATAAGAAGTATGATGAAAAAACACTTCAGTATTTTGGCGAGGTTATGGCTGAGATAGAAAAGCATTCTGAACGCTATGTGGTGGCAGGACCTGGTTTTACTAAAGAAAACCTACGAGAGTTTATTAAAAAGAAAAAACCAGAATTACTCCAAAGAGTTACATTTGAGAGCTGTAGTTACGCAGAACGAAGTGGTGTAAACGAATTGTTTAAACTTGGCGCAATAGAAAGAATTATTGGAGAAGAACGCCTTCAAAAAGAGGCACGAGTATTTGAAGAATTTATGATAGAGCTACGTAAGGATTCTGGTCTAGCAACATACGGGCTTAAAGAAGTCAAGAGTGCTGCAGATGTATTAGCAATAAAGAAACTACTTGTACTTGATACAATTCTTAGAACATCAAAAGAAGCAGAAGAGGTAACCGAAAGCTGCCAACAAAGAAAAGCAGAAATAATTATATTCTCAAGCGAAAGCGAGAGTGGGGTGCAATTAAAAGGTTTTGGTGGAATTGCTGTTATATTAAAATTTCAAATTTCATCAGGATTGATTTTATGAAAAACATTATGTCGTTTTATATTTACGCTTTATACATTGCAATAATGCTAATTTGGATAGTTACATTTATTGGACCTCCAATTCTTGCTCTTAATAATTATATAGATCTTGCTAATGTAGGATATAATTTACATACATATACATGCCATCAAAGAATTGATCGTTCGTTCTGTATTTTTAATGATGGTAGTTTTGGCGATTGCATGACTTTAAATACAATAATTAGCGCTGATAATCCTTCTACAGAAAAACCACATTCAGTAAGCATTGGAACAAAAACCGGATATGCAGTTGCAGTATGTGCACGTGACACTGCATTTTACATTGCAATGTTTTTAGGTGCTTTATGTTTGCCATCTTTTAGAAAAATAGAATCTAAAGATCTTCCGCAGATTAATTATTTTATAATTGCAATAATTCCTATTGCTGTTGATGGGATTTGCCAATCGCTTGGTTTCTGGGAAAGTACAAATCTGATGAGGGTGATTACAGGATCTATTGCTGGTTTTGCAGTTACATTCTATCTGCTACCGATGTTAAATCGACTTTTTGTAAAAGAGTAGTATTATCTCTTATTGACCGAACAATCGCATTTTTAAACAAATTTTTTTCTTTTTTAGTTTTTTTAAAGGAATCTTTTCAAACTCTAGTTTGCGATAGATGAGAGTAAAGAAATTTTTATTCTAGCAACCAGTTAAGTAGTGTAATATGACTATCCTTCCAATAGAATAATTCCAAGTTTGGGTTTGAGGCCTGCCATCTTTTTAATTCTATAAAAACAATGTTCTCAGTGGTTGCATATCTACAGGTGCCATACTGATCGCAAAGATGAAAGTAGAAAAGACAATTTAAATTAATTTCTGAAGCTTTTTAAGAATTATTCAACACAGTATTGAAACAATAGTAACACATAGCTTTAAAAGATTTGTTATAACATAATAAATTAGGTGGGAAACATGAGCAATAAATTGATATTTAATAATAGAGATAATAAAAATATTAAGACAGGCAAAATCAAAAAAGAGCCATGTTCTGAGTTAACCCCTAAACAACTTGCAGAAAAACTGGAAAGTCCTAATTCAAAGCTAAGAATGGCTGCAGTTGAGAAGCTTTCTGGAAATATTGATGCGCTGGAATATGTTACCATGCATTCCAATCATGATAGTACTATAATAACTGCAGTTAAGAAGCTTTCTGGAAATATTGATGCGCTGAAAAATGTTATCGTATATTCCACTTATACAGATGCTAGAATGGCTGCAGTTGAGAATCTTGCAAGGATGGTTAATGAATTAACGGATATAGATGCGCTGAAATATGTTGCTGAATGCTCCAATTATGGAGATGCTAGAATGGCTGCTGTTAAGAAACTTTCTGGAAATATTGATGCGCTGAAATATGTTGCCAGATATTCAAATTATGGAGATGCTAGAATGGCTGCAGTTGAGAAGCTTTCTGGAAATATTGATGCGCTGAAAGATGTTGCCAGATATTCAAATTATGGAGATGCTAGAATGGCTGCAGTTGAGAAGCTTTCTGGAAATATTGATGCGCTGAAAGATGTTGCCAGATATTCCAAGTATGGAGATACTAGAATGGCTGCAGTTGAGAAGCTTTCTGGAAATATTGA
>JBGFRY010000056.1:0-28762 GCA_041694845.1 Microcaldota archaeon | reverse complement strand
ACAACTGCTTTTTCTGCACGAAATGCATCACGTCTGTGGATTAACAAAACTTCTTTTCCTATATTTGCAAGATAAAGTGCCTGGGTTAGTGCTGAATTTCCACCACCAATAACTGCAATTATTTTATCTTTAAAAAATGGTCCATCACAAGATGCGCAATAACTTACCCCAGCTCCTTTAAGTGATTCCTCTCCAGGTACACCTAATTTTGCATGCGTGGCCCCTGTTGCAATTATAACTGCCTTTGCTTTAAATTCTCCATTGTTTGTTTTTATTTTTTTAATATCTCCAGAAAAATCAACTGAAAGCACTTCTGTGAATGTTTTTATATCTGCACCAGCCTTTTTTGCATGTTCTGTTATCTTTATCCCAAACTCTGCACCACTTATCGTTTGTGTTCCTGGCCAATTCTCTACTACAGTTGCATTTACTGCTGTTCCCCCACTTAGTGGTAGTTTTTCAATAACAACTATTTTTAATTCACTGCGCACTGCATAGAGTGCAGCTGTTAATCCACCAGGACCAGCACCGATTATTATTAGATCATCTATCATATTATCTAACCATTCTTTAATTCTTTCCAATTAGAGCCATCTGTGCAAGCAATGCTTCTATCTGTATCCTTTCATTTGCACCTTCTACAAGCCTAAAATTATATTCAGCGATTTTATCAATGAGCATCATTTTTTTGTTTTCTGAAATTCCGAGATTTTGGGTTTCTTTATAAACCTGAAATAAAATATCTTCGCCGCTTAATCCATAAGAGATTATTAGTGTATCTAATAACTCTCTTGCTTTTATAAAATCACCTTTCATACCTAGTTCTATCATTTCTCGAACTTCTTTTGGCTTTGCTCTGCTTGCAGTTTTGTGAATTAAATCAGAAGTTATATGTTTAGAATGAAGCGCAGAGCCTTGTAGAATTGTAAGTGCCCTTCGCATATCTCCTTCTGAAATATAGTATATGGCTTTGTAACCATCTTCATCTATTTTTAGTTCTTCTGACTTTGCTACATGTTCAAGCATTTTGCGTACATCTTTCTCATTCAAAGGAAGAAATCTAAAAATAGCACATCGACTTTGTATTGGCTCTATAATCTTGCTCGAATAATTCGAAGATAGAATAAATCTGGTTACACTTGCATTTGTTTCCATAGTTCTTCTAAGAGCATGCTGTGCTTCTGCAGTAAGTGCATCTGCTTCATCTAAAAAAATTAACTTAAATGGGACGTCTCTAAGAGCGATAGTTCGTGCAAAATCTTTTATGACCCCTCTCACAACATCAATGCCTCTTTCGTCACTTGCATTCAAACTTAAAATATTACCTTGAATTTCTTTACCAAATAAATCATATGCAAATGCAAGCATTGCAGTGGTTTTTCCAACTCCTGGTGGTCCTGCAAATAGTAAATTTGGCATATTTTTCTTTTTTACAAATGCTTTTAGGCTTTTTATAATTTCTATTTGTCCGATTACTTCTTCAAGAGTTTTTGGACGGTATTTTTCGGTCCATGGCAATAAATCATCTATTTTTGAATGAGTAGAACTCATTAACCCACCATTTAATTTACTTTTGAATTGATTATTCTATCTAATTAGTTTGTTGCATAACTATTTAAAACAATTATTTAATATGAATAAACTAATTATGAACACGTTCATACAATTTGTTAATAGAGAAAAAGAGCTTGAGTTTTTAGCGGACCAGTTGAAAAAACCAGCAGCATTGACAGTACTGTATGGTAGAAGAAGGGTCGGAAAGTCGGAACTTCTCAAGCATTTTATAAAAGATGAGAGCGGAAATTATTGAGCGCTTAAATCAAATAACATTATTTTAAAAAACTTTTTTATCACTATCATATTATGAAGCAGTTTTTTAAGAAATCGAAAAGAACAGCAGCCATTATACCTTTAATTTTTGCCCTACATTCACCAATGTACGAAAGTTGTTTATCTTTTAAAAAAGAAGAGAAAGTGAAAGATATACAACTGATGAAAAACAGTCTTCCTGTGATAGATAAAGATAACGTTGCTAATATGATAGAAAAAATAAAAAATATTAAATTTAAGGATTTGAACGAATTTCTCAACAAGCTTCCTGGATCATAGCTGATATCAGCAGAACGATGAAACTCTGTAATGATAAAGAATCGCTAAAAGCACTTTAGGTTTTGCGCTACGTATATCACTCTCAAGAAAATTCGCATTTCACATTGTGACAAAAATACGCATTAATCAACATACGAATATTTTTGAAATTATTTACGATGATAATGAGTGCGATTTTATGACGTTATTTCATTTTGGCGCAAAGCTGGTTTTAAGGAAAGTTAAGGAAACTTTTCTTATAAAAAGTTAGCGGGTAGCCAGATAATCAACAGCATTCTTAAAAATTCGCAATCCTTGCGCCTCTTTTACAACCCCATCTTTCCAATATGGGCAGTTAAATATCTCACGAAAAGCTTCTGGATGTGGCATCATACCAAATATACGTCCGCTTTCATCACATACTCCAGCGATATTTATCACAGAACCATTAGGATTCCACGGATAACCTGCCAACTGACCTTTTGAATCAACATATTGAAACACGTGCAGATTTTTACTAGTTATATAATTAAGTTCATCATCATTTTCAGGTATGAACCTTCCTTCACCATGTCTTACAGGAAGGGTTAGATATGTTAAGCCGTTTGTAAATATACAAGGTGATGCTTGATTTGCTTTTAACCATACCCAGCGATCTTCATATTTATTAGAAGTATTTATAGTTAAAGTAACACGTTGCAAAAAATCAGGAATAGGAAGAATCCCAAGCTTTACCAGTGCCTGAAAACCATTGCAAATACCAAGAACAAGATTTCCTCTATTAATAAAATCAAGCAATTCGTCCTTTAGCTTAAATTTAAATTTATTTGCAATAACCTTTCCAGAGCCAAGATCATCACCATGGGCAAAGCCTCCTGGAAAAACAAGAAAATTATAATCGTTCAGAGATTTTTTTCTTTCAAATAATTCATTCATATGGATGATTTCTGCACTAGCACCAACCTTTTCAATAGAATTCTTTGTCTCTTCCTCACAATTTATTCCATATCCTGTAAGAACAAGCGCCTTTGTTTGCATGGTTTTTTAACACACGCTAAATTTTTATATTAATTGGATCTAAGAAGCCATTTTTCCAGAGGAATAAGTTTTATGATTCCATGTGAAGAGTCTAACACTTCCTCTTTTAATGGATTAAGCATAAAGCCAGTACTGTTTTTTCTTGCTTTCATTCCGTTCTCAAGACCTCTGAATTCACGTTCTGGAATCGAGTTAGTAGAGCATACCTGAACTGCAAGATTCTCTCCTGCTCTTTCAGCTAAAAAATCACATTCGTGCTCTCCAGGCAAATATGAAAGACGGTAGCCTCTTCTAATAAGTTCTATTGCAACTGCATTCTCCCAAACACGACCTTTATCAGTACTTCCAGAAGTAGAAATAATTGAATGCATGCCTAAATCATAGCTGTATATTTTTTTCAATGAAATCTCTCTTTCGCGTGGTGAACGGTCAAATGCCGGAACAGTCAGCAAAAGAAATGCCTCCTCCAACCCAAGTAAAAACTGCCTAGCAGTTGGGGCAGAAATACCAATTTTTGATGCTGTTTTAGGTATGCTGAACCTTTTCCCTGTTTCAGATAGCATTATTGTAGCAAAGGAACGAAGTGCAGAGATATCCCTTATCTTATATCTTGCAGCAACATCTCGCATTACTGCAAGTTCAAAATAAATTTCAATCAACTCTTTTATTTCTGATGGCCTTTTGACGCATTCAGGATAACCACCTATTCTAAGATAGTCTGTAAGACTTTTTCCGCACCATTTTTTGAAATCTCTAAAAGAAATTGTTAAGATTTTCTGTGAAATGGCTCGTCCTGCAAGAGAGACCGCAACTTCACTCGAGAGCAATGTCGAGTTGGAACCAGTAATAATAATTTTGTAGTTTTCTTCTTCTACAGCTTTTCTCACCCATCTCTCCCATCCAACGACATTCTGTACCTCATCAAGAACAAGAAGAGAACCTTTTTTCATGTTTACCGTAGAATTGTCTAAATCGTTAATTGTTGGCGGTGCTCCAGGACGCTCTAAATCAACAAAGACCCCATGTCCACGCGTATTATTCCATATAGAAAGGATGTACTTTGCAAGAGTGCTTTTGCCTGCTCGTCTTGGTCCAATAAGGACAGTTGCCTCTTTTTTATCTAGCTTCTTAATTACCTCTTCTGCCTCTTCTCTTGGTAGGAACATAAGAAAATATATTTTCTTAATATTTAAATAACTATACTTTTTTACTGTTTTATTTAAATACTAGAAAAACATATATGACTAACAAAAATCTCTGCAAATTTAGCTGTTTCTATATGTGGAAAGTGTCCGGTTGGTAATAGTTGGTAATATTATATATCTAATATTTGCATTCAAAGAACTATCTGCATTCCTAGAAGTATAAAGAGATGTGTTGTGCTTCTAATAAAGGCCAGCCAGTGGTACTTGAGTAAAACCTGAGAACAGTGATAGATGCAAAAGGTAATTGTTTAGACTTTTTGCATGACATTTGCTCTCTACCATTAATTTTTATATGTTGCATAAAATAATATGTTATGAAAAGTATTAAAATCTTTTACATTAACTGAAGATTTTTAAATAATCTCTTTCAACTTTCTATAGTTTTCTTTTAGTTAATTGATTGCTACAAATAGAATCTGAGGTGGATTAAGGTATGGAAGTAATAGTATTTACGTTTTTGGCAGGTATTGCTGCACTTATTTATGCTGCATGGCTTGCGCATACTGTTGTAAGATATCCAAAAGGAACTCTGAAAATGCTAGAGATTGCGAGTGCGATTCAAGATGGGGCAAATGCATTTCTAAAGAGACAGTATATAACGCTTTTGCCAGTTGCCATCATTCTTTTTGCATTGATATATTTCTATGTTAATATTAATACTGCGATCGCTTTTGCAATAGGTGTAGTTTCTAGCGCACTTGCAGGATATATCGGTATGCAAATTTCTGTTCGTGCGAATGTTCGTGTTGCTGAAGCTGCAAAAAGTGGTATTCAAGATGCGCTTTCACTTGCATTCAAAGGAGGTTCTGTAACTGGTATGGCATTGGCAGGACTTGGACTTATAGGTTTATCAACACTTTATTATGTATTTAATGGACAACTTGCTCCTTTAGTTGGTTATGGTTTTGGTGCCTCTCTTCTTTCATTGTTCGCTCGTGTTGGAGGTGGGATTTATACAAAAGCAGCAGATGTTGGCGCAGATCTTGTTGGAAAAATAGAAAAAGGAATTCCAGAAGATGATCCAAGAAATCCTGCTGTTATCGCTGACAATGTAGGTGATAATGTAGGCGACTGCGCAGGAATGGCTGCAGATGTTTTCGAATCTTTTGTTGTAACAGTTTTAGCAGCGATGTTAATCGGCGCGACAATAGGGGTGGCATATGAACTTATTCCGTTAGCAATAGGTGCATTTGGTGTTATTGCATCAATCATAGGTTCATTATTTGTGAAACTTGGAAAGAAAAAGAAAATAATGAATGCGTTCTACAAAGGAATTGCAGCAACAGCAGTCTTCATGCTGTTGTTCTCCATTCTATTTTTTATGAAAAATCCATTACCAGAGATTAGCTGGCTGAATCTATTTTTTATTGTGCTGATAGGTCCTATTATAACAGCAGCAATATTTGCAATAACAGAATACTATACTGCAAAAGAGTATAAACCAGTGCAGGGAATCGCAAATGCAGCTAAGACAGGTGCAGGTACTACTCTTATAGATGGATTGGCAACAGGTATGCAATCAACAGCGTTGCCTGTTATTCTTATCGTAGCTGCAATTGCTGTTTCATATGTTCTTGCAGGAAGTTATGGGCTTTATGGAATTGCACTTGCTGCTGCAGCAATGCTATCCTTAAGTGGTATTGTCATTGCAATTGACTCCTATGGTCCGATTACAGATAATGCAGGAGGAATTGCAGAGATGGCAAAACTATCAACTAAAGTTCGCAATGTAACTGATCCATTAGATGCAGTTGGAAATACTACAAAAGCAACGACAAAAGGATTTGCTATCGCAGGTGCTGCTCTTGGTGCCTTGGCATTGTTTGTCGCATATTCTGAAGAAGCAAAATTGAACATGGTGCTAAATCTACTTGATCCAAAAGTTACTATTGGTTTGTTTATTGGTGCTCTTCTTCCATTCCTATTCTCAAGTATGTTGATGACTGCAGTTGGAAGAGCAGCATTTGAGATTGTTGAAGAAGTCAGAAGACAATTCAAACAAATAAAAGGATTAATGGCAGGCACAGCGCGTGCTGATTATGCGAAATGCGTTGACATAAGTACTGCCACAGCACTCAAAGAGCTTATTGTTCCAGGAATATTGGCAGTTGCTTCTCCACTTCTTGTGGGCCTTTTATTTGGTCCTGCTGCACTTGGAGGTTTACTTGCAGGTGCAATAGCAAGCGGATTCTTACTTGCAATAATGATGTGTACTTCAGGTGCTGCATGGGATAATGCAAAGAAATTCATTGAAGATGGAAAATTCGGTGGAAAAGGAAGCGATGCGCATAAAGCAGCAGTTGTTGGTGATACTGTTGGCGATCCATTAAAAGATACTGCTGGTCCTGCATTGAATGCATTGATAAAAGTAGTAAACACAGTCTCACTTGTGTTTGCAGGATTAATTTTGGCTCATGGTCTTAACGTTTTAGGCACATAAATTTTTTCTCTTTTGTGATCATAAACTGGGCTCGAGAGGAATCGAACCCCTCATCTTCGCTGTGTAAGAGCGACGTCTTACCGGTCGACTACGAGCCCTAAAACTTATGTAAATAATCAAATTTATAACGCTATTTTTTATAGTATATATATGGTCAGAGCAACTGCCTTAAAAAAACGTTACATTGCATTCATGCTGAAAACAACCATCCAATTTGACAAAGAACAGCTGAAGCACGCATTGTATTCAGAGGCATTGAAATTTTTTGGTGAATATACTCTTTCATTTACTGTAATTAAACTTATTGAATATGATGTTAAAAAGGAAATTGCAATTTTAAGATGCTCGCGAGATTATTATAATAAAGTGCTTGGGTTCTTAGCATTGGTAAATGAATTGAATGGAAAATCTGCAAGAACAATTGCAATTGCTAGTAGTGGAACTATTGCAGCGCTTAAAAAGAGAGTAGAAGAAAAAAGTAATATATTCCCTAACCAATCTTAATATCTCCAACTCTTATGTGCGGTCCTCCATCGCTTACAGGAACTCCTTGACCGAATTTTCCGCATGTTCCCGGACTCATCCCAAAATCATTTCCAATTAGTTCTATTGATTTTAATGCATCGAGGATATTCCCACTAAGTGAAACATCTCTTAATAATTTTCCAATCTCACCATTTTTTATCTCGTATGCCTCTTCAGCTTTGAACATGAAACCACCTGAAAATATATCAACACTGCCACCAGACATACCTTTAACGTAAATTCCATTTCTTATATCAAATAGTTCATCTAGTTTTGTTTCTCCTGGTAACATGAATGTATTCGACATTCTTACAATTGGAAAATATGCAGCACCCATTGCACGACAATGCCCATTCAATTCCATGTTAAGTTTCGCTGCGGTTTCTCGCGAATTCATATAATTTTTAAGAATTCCTTTATCAATTAGTGTAACTTTTTTTGCCTTTACTCCTTCGTCATCGTAGATATAATGTCCAAACCCATTATAAATTGGATCATCAACAATTGTGGCTAATCTGTTTCCTATCTTTTTACCAATCTTTCCTCTAAGAATTGATCCTCTTTCAATTATGGAGTCAGCCTCACATGCGTGACCCAATGCTTCATGACAGAACACTCCTGTCATTTCATTGTCAAGGATAGTCGTGAAATGTCCTTTTGATGAATGACCTGCAAAAAGAAATTTTTCTGCTTTTTTGCAAGCAGCCTCTGCAGTTTCATATACATTAATTTTATTAAAACCATCAATTGATGCATCTGTTTCTTGCCCTCTTTGAATTAACTCTCCTGATCTTGCAACAGCCATACAAGAAATATACGCCCTATTGAACAATTGTACTATTTCGCTACCATCTGAATTATAAAATTCTTTTTCTTCTATGCTTTCTCTATAATTTATAGTTTTGCTCTTTACATGATCTCCTTTCATTTCCTTTGCTGCATCACATAATATCGCTACTCTTTCATCATATTTTATATCTTTTTTTTGTTTTTTTATTGTTGTCTTTTCTTGATTGCATTTTTTTAATTTAACATTAGCATTTTGTAACCTTGCCAACACAGCAGCCTTTTTTAGCAATTCTTCTATGTCTACAGTGTGTTTATTAGAATTTGCAAAACCCCACGAACCATCTATAAGAACACGCGCAGATGTAATTACGTAGTCACCTGCGCTTATTTTTATTTCCTCTTCGCGTATTTGTATAGTTAATTCTTTGCAATGATCTATGCGAATATCTGCGAAAGGATATCTACTGATGACTGTCAGAAACGACATACGAACAACCAAAAAAAGTTATAAACTCGTTGATAATCTTTCTGCGTATTCCCGTATTATCTTTTTCTCTTCTCTTTCTTTTAATATTCCGCATAAAAAGTGATTATGTAGTGGTATAATCGTTACATACAAATTATCTACTATGATTTCTATCTCTTTTTCATTATCTTCATTCTCTTTCATAAGCGCGTTTATTATATTTACAACTGATGAAAGAAAACGCGAACCAACATCATCTATTGCTATTGTTGATGCTATTAACACACCATCAGTACGTATCAATGCGCCCATAATGCCAGAATCTCGCATATCACTGATTACTATTTTGATATTTTCGCTTTCTGTACTTTGTTCTTCATCCATTAAAATCACCCAATTGTTATTATACAAATTTGAACGTTTATGGTATAACTATGCCATTTGGCCCTAACTTTATTTGAGTAGTAACGCCAAATTCTGCTATTTCTAGATCTAAGCGGCCTTCTTTGTTCAGTTCTATGCTAAATCGTTCATCCATAAGGCGTTCTACGCTACCAAGAAATGCTTTTTCATGCACTCCATCTTCAACAAGAAATAAAACAGTTGCACTAGCATTTTTAAGTCTCCCATTTATTACCTGCAGAAATTTTAATATAGAATCCTTTGAATTATACAAAAGAAATGCTGAAAGCGAATAGAAGATAAATCGTATTTTCTTTCCTGCAGCTTGTTTTATCATTTCATTTATTGCAAGAGACAAATCATTTAATGCAGTTGTTCCTGGGATAGAAAGATATTTTTTTGCCTCTTCTCTAGTTCCTTCACTTACTTCGCTTGATGGCTTATTTACTGTTGAGCTATAACAATCTATAAAGTGAATCTTCTCTCCACTTAAATCAATTCCAATAGATGATGCTTTTTCCTTTATTGTCTCTGGATTGGCATCAGCTGCAACAAAAACAACAAATTCATCTTTTTTGGCAACAGCAAAATGAAATGCGAACGCTGTCTTTTCCATACCAGGCGGACCTTTTAATAGCACTATTCCTGGGTTTTGATAACCACCTTCAAGTATAATGTCGAACTCTCTTATACCAGTAGAAAGTTTATCTTTTTTAAGTATTGGTAAGTTTTCATCAACTTCTATCTTAGGTATTTCTATAGCGCACATGAAATTACTTCTTATGAAAACATTATAAACATATTCATACTCTAATTAAGGTATGCATGATTTTGAAAGCACTGCAGAAATAAAACTTCCATCTGACCCTTTTGAACGCATCATAGGCCAGAAAGAAGTAATCCAGCTTGCTAGAGTAATGGCAAGGCAACGAAGACACTTTCTTCTTGTTGGACCACCAGGAACTGGAAAAAGCATGATTGCACATGCAATATCCTCAATACTACCAAAACCGACCAAAGAAATAAGCGTGCTTCATAACTCCTCTCAACCAGAAAGACCTTTTGTTGAAATTCTTCGTGCTGATCAGATCAAAAGCGATTCACGATTACAACCACTTGGAAAGGTCATAGATGTAAGCGATGCACCAGTATTTGTAGCAGAACGACTTGGTTTAAG
The DNA here is from genome assembly GCA_041694845.1 of Microcaldota archaeon. Classification (GTDB taxonomy): domain Archaea; phylum Micrarchaeota; class Micrarchaeia; order Anstonellales; family Bilamarchaeaceae; genus JBGFRY01. The sequence goes on along the minus strand of JBGFRY010000056.1, from coordinate 18,632 downwards.
ATGTCAGAGATGCGGGGCGAAAAGTTCTTATACTGATGCAATATGCTCAATATGCAGTGCAGAAAAAACAAATTATTTTGTTGAAAGTGAAAGCAGCGGCTCAGCAGTACAATCGAATTCAATAGTAACAATTAGAAGAACACCAGATAATAAGCAAGAGCAAGTTGTCTACGAGCGCAGATCAGATAACACAATACTTATGCTCACACAGAACGAAGTAGAGAAATGGAATGAATTGAATGCAAAAAAACAGCGCAGGGTAATTATTCCACTTAATCGTCCACTTTTCGTGCAGGCAAGTGGTGGAAGTGAAACAGAACTTCTTGGAGACATTCGTCATGATCCTTATGGTGGTCAGCCTCCACTTGGAGTTTTACCATATCTTCGTGTATTGCCAGGTGCAATTCATGAGGCGCATGAAGGTGTATTATTTATCGATGAATTAGCAACGCTTGGTAATATTCAAAAGCAATTGCTTACTGCAATGCAAGATAAAGTCTTTCCAATTGTTGGGAGAAATCCAACAAGTAGCGGTGCTGCTGTTCGCGTTGATGCAGTGCCTTGTGACTTTATATTAGTTGGTTCAGCAAATATTACTGACCTTCCTTTGATTGCACCATCTCTTCGTTCAAGAGTCCGTGGAAATGGCTATGAAGTTCTCATGGAATCTATCATGGAGGATAATGAAGAAAATAGAAGCAAAATTGCTCAGTTTGTTGCCCAGGAAATTGTGAATGATGGCAGAATCCCATTTGCAGATAGAAGCGCTGTTGAAGAAATAATCAATGAAGCAAAACATATTGCAAATAAATTAGATGATAAAATAGGTATTACATTGCGACTAAGGAACCTTGCAGGTATAATAAAACTTGCAGGTGATATTGCCAAGGCAGAAGGTGCAGAGTTAATATCAAAGCCTCATATTTCTGCAGCAATAAAAAATTCAATGAACATTGAAGAAAAAATAGAAAAAACATACGGAAGTATCTGGAGTGCAAGCAGATCTGATTTTGAGATAAAAAACCGTGCACCTCCTGGACCTGAAACTGCGTAAGAAATTAGCATAACACTAGAAAAAAACGCTGGGGAAGAGATCTGTTCAATTTCTTTCTTTTACTAAAAGAAAGGTTGCTTTGAACTCCTGAACGCTTACGCGCAACAGGTCTTTGATTTCCAGTTACCTGTTCCTAGTTTTATAAGGAATTGAAAATGCTAGGTATGGAACTGATAGCAACCTGCCGCCCTACCAGACTAGGCGACCCCAGCACAAATACTGAATAATTCCAGTAAACCGCAAAGTAAATAAAAACTGATCGATTTCGAATTGACTTGCTGAAAATTTTCAAAAACAAACAAAAAATTCGAAAAATTCGTTCGCTCGAGCGTAGAAAAACCTTAGAAAAATCATTTGCAAATGTTTTTATTTCAGCGAATTCTACATTGTATGTTATCCCAGCAGAAGATTCACCCATAGCTTCAGCTGGTGGTGCTTATAAGCTGGTGCAGAAGCAAAGCCAAATATTGTTTTGCAAATATCCTTCAACTGAACAATCGCATTTTTAATAGATTTTTTCTTTTTTAGTTTTTTTAAAGGTATCTTTTCAAACTCTGAGTTTGCGATAGATGAGTCACTAAACTGCCGTTCCTAAACCAGCCAAACGCCATCTTTGACCAATTCGTCTGCACATCGCAATTTTTGCATTTTTCTCGATAACTATTGCTTTTTTCAGTTTCAAAGTAGCTGTGCCTTTGCTTAATTCTGCAATTACACCTACATTCGTAGTAGTATACACATTCACTGCTAGTACCTCGCCAACACGCAATGGAGGATTTTCAATATCAGTTCTTTTCAAAAGCTCATATTTTATTTTTATAGAATCAACTGCATCAGGTAATTCACCAGCTCTACTCAAGATTGAACCAACTAGTGAATCTGATTTTGTGTAGCTTGGATCTAAGGAAGTTCCAACTGCGATTAGCCCACCTGGCAATGCCTCTTCCAATTGTTCGTTTTCTTCCCTTAAACTCTTTATCTCGAATGTTATTGGAATTGGTTTACCATCTTCTTTTTTGGCTATACCTGGTTTTAGCTCAACCTTCTCTCCAAGCTTTAATGTTCCTTGAGCGATTGAGCCACCTATAACCCCCCCACATATTTTTTCAATAGGTGTACCTGGTTTGTTAACATCGAATGATCTTGAGATATAGACCCGCAAAGGTGCGTTTGCATCTCTACTTGGGCTTTTTATTGTTTCTTCTATTGCATCGATCAACGTGTCTATATTTAGATTATGATGCGCTGCTACTGGAATTATTAGTGCAGACTCTGCAACTGTTCCTTTAATGAATTTTTTTATCTGCTCATAATTCTCAACTGCCTTTTCCTTAGAAACAAGATCGATTTTTGTCTGTACAATAATTATATTCTTTATTCCAATTGCATTTAGTACCATCATGTGCTCTGTTGTTTGTGACTGGGGGCATTCTTCGTTTGATGCTATCAAAAAAAGTGCGCCATCAAGGATAGAAGATGCTGCAATTACTGTAGTCATCAGTGTTTCATGCCCAGGCGCATCAATAAAGGATATTTTTCTTTTAAATTCTACTTTATCCCCACATTTGGTACATTCGTCTTTTGTAATATATCTATCACAATTTTTACAATAATATACTATAGTATCTGCATAACCCAAACGTATTGAAATTCCTCTTTTAATCTCTTCACTATGAGTATTTGTCCATTTCTCAGTTAGTGCTTGTGTAAGTGTTGTCTTACCATGATCAACGTGCCCAACCAAACCAATATTTACTTCTGCCTGCAACAAAACACCTAATTATCCATTTTTCTCTTCTTTGCCCTCATCTTTTCCCTTACTAAATAGTTCTTCAAGAGATACTGTACCTACCTGAACTACTTTTGCATTTACCTGCACTATCTCGCTTGAATATACATTTCCTAGAATTGTTTTTCTTTTTCTTATTCCTTTTCTTTTTCCTTTAAAACCAATTCCTTTTGAAAGCAATACTGATGTTCTTCTCATACCTGCGACATCTGAACGCATAGGAAAACCACTGCTATCACTGCCACCTGTTAATTCAAATACGTACCCTGAGGCACCAAATATCTCTCCCTCCACGTTCTCACCAATAGATTTTCCTAATAACATAGCTTCATTTTCCTTTCTTAATTCTAATTGCCAACTTTTACCTGTTTTTGGATCTGATAGTACAAATTTCATACAAAAACCTCCTTAAAATATATAGTAAATACTATCGATAAGACTTTGGTTAAAGGGGTTTAAAAATATAGTTTTTTTACAAAAAAGAAAAAAATAAAATAAAAAAGAGAAAAAAACTATGCATTTTTTAATCTGGCTTTGTAGACATAACCATCTCTACCAACATAGTACATGAAGCCCTTTTCTTTTGATATTTTCTCGCTACCCACCTTCTTCTTTCTTCCTCTCTTGTTGTGCTTCATGGGTGCTGCCCAAACATAACCATCCTTACCTACAAAATAGAGATATCCATCCTCTCTAGATATCTTCTCAGATCCTAGTTTTTGTCCCATTTTTTCACCCTCTTTTTATTTTTTACATCCCACAAATCTATAGTATATCAAGATTTTCACTTCTATATTTTAGAGAGTATTTATAAACCTATCGTCGGCAACTTCGGCAGTAGTTCCGAACTTCTTTTAACACATTAATTGACTTCTTTAGAAATAATTTTGTTGTTTTGACTATTAAAATTGTAATGTGATTAGTTCAGAAAATTTTTAACTCTGAAAAATGAGTTAAATTATGGTAACTTCGATCTTGCGTTCAAGGCAAGACTCAGGACGCGAGACACAAGACCAGTGAGGAAAAGCATCAGTTTTTATTTACTTTCGAAAGTACTACTCGGCAAGTAGCGTATTAACTGTCACAATACTTTCTTAACCTTATTAAAGCTAATCTACTAACTTTCTCTATGCAAATTATCGCAGATCTACACGTCCACTCTAAGTATGCCCGTGCAACCAGTCCTAATTTTAATCTCGATACCATTTCAAATGGTGCAAAACTCAAGGGCATAAATATTGTTGGAACAGGAGATTTCACTCATCCAAAACACTTTGCAAATATAAAAGAAACTTTGAAAGATTGGAATTGTGGACTCGCGTTATATAATAATGTGAGATTTATTCTATCAACCGAAGTCAGCGTTATATATGAACTTAATGGAAAAACGAAAAAAATGCACCATGTTCTTCTTGCACCAGAGATAGAAATCGCAGTGCAGATAAATGATCGATTAAAAAAATACGGTGATTTAACTGCAGATGGAAGACCAACCATCCATCTTTCGTCAGCTGGATTAGTTGAAGAGATATTGCAGATCTCACATGATATATTTATTTTTCCAAGTCACGCATGGACACCTTGGTTCTCTATTTTTGGCTCAAACTCTGGCGTTGATTCAATAGAGGAAGCATTCGAGGATAAAGCAGATAAAATATTTGCATTGGAAAGTGGTTTAAGTAGCGACCCTGCCATGAACTGGATGATAAGCGCACTCGATAAATATACGATAATATCTAACAGTGATGCACATTCAATCAATAAACTAGGAAGGGAAGCAAATGTTTTTGATCTCGAAAAAGTTGGCTATGATACAATTATTAATGCGATAAAAACAAGAAAAGGATTTCTAAAAACTTATGAGTTTTATCCTGAAGAAGGAAAATATCATTATGATGGCCATAGACTCTGCAAGATACTCTTCTCTCCAGCAGAAACAAAGAGACATAATGGAATTTGTCCAGTTTGCAGAAGAAAATTAACTATTGGTGTAATGAATCGGGTAGAAGAACTCGCTGATAGAAAATACGGATTTAAACCAAAAAATGCAGTTCCATTTAAGTATATCGTTCCTTTTAAAACAATAATTGCTAAGGTACTCAAAAAAACTGAATTCTCTATAGCAGTAGAGAAAGAGTACTCAAAATCAATAAGATATTTTGGCAATGAGTTTGCAGTTTATGAAGCAAGCGAAGAGCAGATTAGATTAGCAACATCAAATGAAATTGCAGATGCGTTGATAAGAGTGAATAGTGGAAACGTGAAATGGATTCCTGGATACGATGGAGTATTTGGAGAGCTGGTGCTGGCCAATGGTAACTGCAGCAAAGATAGCGCAAAAGATAAGAAACAAAAGACGCTATTTGAGTAGTGAAGAACCTGTCAAGTGATTTGCAATGATTTCAATTCTTATTCCAGTTTATAATGAAAAGGAGAACGTCAACAATCTAGTTTTACAATTGAGAAAGGAAATGCGCAACATAGAAGAAAAATTCGAAATAATTTTTATTGATGATAATTCACCTGATGGAACTGGAGAAGAAATAAAAAAACTGATAAAAAAATATCAGAATGTTCATCTCTTATCGCGAGAAGGCAAATTAGGGCTTGCAACCGCTGTTATGGACGGTCTAAAAATCTCAAAAGGCAGTAAAATCGTTGTGATGGATGCTGACCTTTCCCACCCACCAGAAAAAGTTCCAGAATTAGCAAGAGCCTTAGAAAATTATGATGTGGCTATAGGAAGTAGATATATAAAAATGGGCGGGGTCGAAAATTGGCCAGTTTATAGAAGAATTATTTCATTTGGAGCAACCATTATTGCAAAAACGATTCTTGGCATAAGTGCATCTGATCCAATGAGTGGTTTTTTTTCAGTCAAACGAAAAATACTTAATAATACAAAAATATCTGTAAAAGGTTATAAACTTCTCATGAATATACTTGCAAAAAACAAAGGATTAAATATTTGTAAAATTCCATGTCTGCTTAAAGATAGGCAAGCAGGAAAAACAAAACTTGGAGCATTAGAGATAATAAATTTTATTTTAGATGTTATAAGAGTAAAATTTAATTGAAGAATTTAATTGAAGAGTTGATTTAAAATGGCAGAAAAAAATTTTCTAAAAATGTCAAATAAACAAGTAGAAATTATATTTCTCATTGCAATGATTGTCTTATATTTTATAGTAAGGCTGCCTTTTATCGGAACTTTGCCATTGATGAAAGATGAGGCAATTTACAGCATGATGATTAATGAGCAGATGGAACACAAAACGCTACTGCCAACACTATTTGAAAATCCAATGCCATGGAAACCACCATTGTTTTTCTGGGTTTATAGCATGATAGTACAACAAATCATAAATAATGATTTTTTTGAGACAATACCACTAGAAGTGATATACAGAGTACCAACTTTATTTTTTGGACTGATTAATCTAATTTTGTTTTATTATATAATGAAACGAATTATAGGAAAAGGACCTAAGCTACTTCTTACAACATTCATTTTCAATATAATGTTGTTTACAGTTTATGTAACGAACACAGTTCTGATTGACAGTTTAACGTTTACATTTATTTTTGCTGCATTATATTGCTACCTAAAAGAAGAATGGCCCGAAACACGCTTCTTATGTGCAGGTGTTTTTGTATTTTTAGGATACATGACAAAACTTTTGCTTGCAGGAGTAGCACCAGCTGTTGCAATCATCTATTTCTTTTTCAAAGATAAGAAAACATTATCCAAACCATTATTTCTACTCTCATTGTTGGCTATCGTTGTTGGATGGTTTGTTTTTTCATCAATGTTCGAAAACAAACAACTTGCCATAAATACTCATACAATTGACATATTTGGAAAATTATTCGTGGATGATATGCTAGATAGTGCAAAAGCATCGTTTTTCCTATTTTTCTATACATCTAACATATGGTTTGCTCTTTCACTCTTCGGCTTATATAAATTCTGGAAAAAAGAGCCAATTATGAGTGCCTGGTATGCAATGATACTTCTGCCATTATTTGCTGCACCGTTCATGCCATGGCATTATTTTATGATAATCCCACCAATAACATATTTTGCAGCACTTGTCTTGCTCTATGAAAAAAACCAGATAAAGATTGATGGATTTTTGATATTCGGTATTTGTATAATGCTTTTGATAAACACAGTGTTTACTAATTATTTCTACTGGGATCTCAAGTATCAGTACGAGCCAGGAAAAGAAATTGGCGAATTTTTGGCATTCAAAGAAAATGTAGCGATTATCGGTGAATATAACCCAACAATTGTAGCAAATAAAATACTTGAAGAAAAAAGAAAAAATGGCGACTATCTAGATTTTGGCTGGATGTTCTTTGTAAAGGATGGGAGCAATAAAAGCAAATGGGACAATGATGTAGTATATGAATTTGTAAACAATTATTATTCTGATAAATATGATGCGGAAACGCATGACGGAGATTTCAGTATGATGTTTTGGAAAAGAGGAATTTACAGAAAGGCTACTGAAATCAAAGATTTTGACTACATTGTTATATACGGCTATGTAAACTTATCAATAAACCATGAGTTATTATACAATAATTCTGGTATAAGAGTTTATAAAGTAGCAAAATAATAAATTGCAATAAGTGTAATCATGGAAAAAACACGCGATCTGAGAAAAGACCTTGCTACCTTACTTGAGAATAATGATTTTTGGACTTTTTCTAGGAATCAAGTTATTATATCCTATATTAATAAAAATCCGGTTTTGGATGCTGGATGTGGAGCTGGTGCACTCACGAAAGATTTGATAGCCAAAAACTTTGATGTCTGGGCTTCTGATTTAGATGCCAGATTATGCAACGACATAATAAAGAACCGTATAGCATCAAAAAATCGAGTATTTGTTTGGGATATATCAAAAGAGTTGAGATCTAAAGCAAAGATTCCAAAATTCGGTACTGTTGTTCTAGCAGATGTAATTGAGCATGTAAAAAACGATGCGCAAGCAATTAAAAATTGCTCCACTTTACTAAAAAAGAATAGTGATCTAATCCTATCAGTACCGCATGATCAAAAATTATGGAACGTGAATGACATCGTACGATGTCATGTTAGACGCTATGGAAGGGAAGAAATAAAAAAACTACTTGAGAAAAATGGTTTTACAATTAAATTGATTAGATTCAGAAATCTAGCTATTGTACCTGCCATATTACTATCAAAGCTCTTTAATATTAGGATTCCACATGAGGAAATATCAAAAACTCCAGTTAATTCATTTTTAATGTGGTATTTTAGAAATATAGAAGACAAGTTATTACTTCCGTATGGCTCTGAAATGATAATTGTTGCAACGAAAAATAGTTGAGTAAACTCTATGGCCGTAATAAATATTAAAAATGATGAAGCTGCAATTTTTTGCCTTATACTAATATTTAATCTTATACTGATAACCGCATTTCAGACTCCTTTCCAATTTGATGAAGGCACTTATTCTTTTATGGTAAAAGATATCTCTGAACACCCAGAGCATTTAACGCCAGCCATATTTGGCGAGCATACTGAATGGAAACCACCTTTATTCTTCTGGATATACGGAATCTTTTATTATTTTTTAAAACAATTATCATTTTTATCAGTAGAAATGGTATTTAGAATACCAACTGCTTTTTTTGCAGCAGTTAATGCAAGTTTGATTTTTAATATAAGTAAAAAAATGTATAATGAAAAAGTCGCATTTGCAAGTGTTACACTTTATGTAATCACACCAATAGTAATGGCTTTTTCTACAATGGCAATGATGGAAACATTGTCAGTATTCTTTTTACTTACAAGTTTATATTTCTACTTAGAAAAAAAAACCTTTCAAGCATCTATTTTTTTAGCATGTTTAACCAGCATTAAATGGCTCTACTCCTTTGGATTATTGGCAATAATCTTTGCTTATTTTTGGAATGATCGGTATATAAAAAAGATCTTCATAAGCGCAGCAGCAATACCGCTAGCAATACTCTTCCATTTTTTAATTAGTTATTTTGCAGGAAGCTTCTCAAACGCCTTTTATATGTATTTTACTCTTGACAGTGACAGAATACAAGTTTCAGATTTCGAAACAATAATATATAATTTTAAACAGTTATTAACTGCGCTCTCTCCAATATATTTAGCTCTGTCTTTTCTTCTTTTGTTCATTGGTAAAACTGATATTTATAGAGAAAAACACCTTATTCTCTCACTGTTTTTATTATATATTTTTTTGTTTATTAAGAAGTTTTTTTATTGGTATATCTTTCCTCTATTGCCTTTTATAGCAATTTTATCGGCACTTATGATTTATAGATATAGCGCTGGCTTAGAGAAGATTCTATTTTTTGGGATTATAATAATTCTTTTGGTCAGTGCAGTTGTTCTTTTCCCTGGTATGAAAAATCTAAGTCTAGATGTAAAAGAGGTTGCAGAGTTCACAAAACAACATGAAAAAGTTCTATTTTATGTATATGCCACCTATCAAGTCTGGTCAAAAGTAGAAGAAAAGTATGGAGGAACAGATGAAGATTATTTGTTAATAGAATCATATGCACCAGGATTTCTTTTTTATACCTACGCTGATAGTTACCAGAAACCAACTGCTAGCATAATAATTAAAGAAAAGAATGAAACAATCAATTGTAATGATACTGAGTTTCTGATAATAATTACTCATAAACACAGCAATTATGAATCATTGTTGATAAAAGATGTTCCTTTGTGTTTTGCATTTTATAAAAAAACAAACAATGGTGAATATATCATATATAAAAAGAAACTATATACTTGACTTAGTTATCTCAACTTGTCTTGTAAACAATAATATCATCATCAACAAAAACTGGCTTTCCGACTGCATTTTCTAATAGTGGTAGAATCATTGATATATCATTCTTATCAGAATACTTATATTCTGCTTCAATAACCTTACGTTGTTCAAGATTCCACGTTATACCAGTACTATAAAAAGTTTTGTGAACAATTATGTATTTTACGTTTGGTGGTATTACATCTTTGTACTCCTGCAAACTACAGTTTTCCAATTCTTTCATTTTCAGAAGCTGTTTTAAACATGGTTTTTCAAGATATTCTATAGCGTTTGTTGGTGTTCTTGCCAACTGCCCACCAATGATTTTTTTGTTATGTATAGTTTGTACATATTGCAGATAGATATTGAACGTATTAGAACTTTCTGAATAATCAGGAATGTTCATTATTGCATAATCTTCTTTATCAGCACTAATACCATTGTAAAACTGGCTAGCGTTATCCATAAAAATAAATTTTTGAGGTGGTGCATAAAATTCTAGCAATATCAAAAAACAGATAAATGCTGGGAATAGCACTGTTGCAATATTTTTGTTATCTATCTTTTTTCTTATTTCAATAAAAGCAAATGCTACTAAAATAGATACACTAAGCATTACAATTATATCGAATCTGGCAGGTACTCTAAAAAACGAAAAAAACGGGAAAAAATAGTATAAAAACAAGAAAGGTGGAAGCATTACAATAGCATTCCCTCCAACCCACAAAGCAGCACCAAGAGTGAGGATAAATGATGCTAATAGTAAATTTCTCCAGTAGGTAACTTCTCTGCTTTTTATCTTAAACACTGCGTATAAAGCAAGCAATAGCACAGTTATGCCTATGTACACTGTACCTTCAACATCCATAATAAAAACTTGATGTTGCAAAACAGGATAAATCCATTGTAAAAATTGAGCAAAGAGCGGATTAAACTGAGATGGAACAAAAAAAGATAGCAAATCAGGACTAAATGAGATTATTGCTGTTAAGTCAGTAAATTTGACATATTTAGTGAACAATGCATCCTCTACTACTCCTAGCAAATACGGTGCTGTTAGTATAACAAAAGCAAACAATAACACACAATACTTTGTATAATCAATATTTCTTAGTTCAATTTTCAATTTTTTGTAGTTTATTGAAACGTTGTGCAAAACATCGAAAATAATGTATAATAGACAAAGTACGAAATAGATGAGCTCGGAATATACAACAATTGCTAAAGAGAGGCTTGCAAAAACTGCATTCTTTATTGTTTGGTTTTCTTTAAATCTTAGATAGAGAAGAAAAAAAAGCGGGATAAACTGCGTGCTCATTAGATTTAGGTGCCTTATTGCATGAGCAGAATGATAAGGACAAAATGCAAAGATAACACCTGCAAGAAGTGCTGCTTGCCAGTCTTTTGTAATATGCTTTGCAAGAAGATACATGAAATAACCTGAAAAGATATATGAAAGTAAATAAAGAATGTTATATGCTGCAAAAAGACCAAAATACTCTTGAAGAGGAATCGAAATAAATGAAAGAAGAGGCGTAAGAGTGGATAGATATAAAGAAGCGCCAGTTTGGTAAAAAATCATATCAGAAAAAAATGGGTTTGAACCTTCATTCACTGCTTTTTTAAAATGCCAGAGATTCCAAAGGAACCAATAAGCATCGCTATCTCCATGCACTGCAGTTGTAAGATAAATCACCAATGGGTAAGTAAACGCAAATGTTAATAGTGTAAAAAAAATTAGGAGTAGTATGTGTTCTCTTAAAACATTAATTAATCTTAACATAAGCAATCAAAATTAAAAAAATATAAAAAAATTAACAAAAAAAGAAAAAAAATTTATGCTTAGGAAGTTACAGCAGTAGCTTCACATGAAATTGGTGTATTAGCTATTATACTTATTGCCCATGGCGTTATTGCAAATATTATGCCTGCAAATAAAGCACCTGTAAACATTGCTGTTGCCCAGACAGTTGCTCTTGCTCTTGTTTCAGCACCCATAATCTGGCCAGCTGCGTAAGTTACAGCTGCTAATAGGACCATTAAGAACATTGCTGTGATCATTAATTGCTGAGCAGTTACACATAAGCTAGACAGTAACTCTGTAAGGCCAGTTGCACCTTTTGGTTGTGCGAACAATACACCAATTAGCATTAAACCAAAAATTATTACTTTCACTTTTGTATCCATGCTTTTTCACCTTCCTTTTTTATTACATTTTATTCATATTAATATAATATATAGTAAAAATACGTTTTGCAGCAAAGGTTTAAAAATATAGTGTTGGGTTGGGTCAGTATATGCAAGTGAACTACCTATATTTAATTTATTTTCATAGTTAGTAAGTACATGAGAATCCACCTTAGAATTGACAAATCCATTCATGAGAATGCAGCTGCTTGTTACGAAAAGGCAAAGCTGATAAGGAAAAAAATCGAAGGTCTGAAAAAAGCAATAGCAGAAAGTGAAAAAGAACTAGAACACGCAGTTAGAGAAGAAAAAAAGAAAAAAGAGGAAGTGCGAATAAGAAAAGAAAAAAAATGGTTTGAGAAGTTCCACTGGTTCTATACGAGCGCTGGAAGATTAGCAATAGGTGGTCGTGATGCTAAACAAAATGATTTGATTTTCGCCAAGCATATGGATGACAACGATCTTTTTTTCCATGCTGATATTCAGGGCGCAAGTGTAGTTATATTAAAGGATGGGACAAATGCAAGCGACGAAGAGTTAAGAGAAGCTGCACAATTTGCAGCTAGTTTTTCAAATGCATGGAAGAACGCAAACGCAATGATTAATGTTTATGCTGTTAAAAATGATCAGGTTACAAAATATGTGCAAGGAGGATATATTCCAACTGGTGCATTTGGAATTACTGGGAAAAGGAGATGGTTTAGAGGAACCCCATTGGGAGTGGTAATAGGAAGTGGAGAGGATGGATTGGAAATAACCCCAGAATGCTCAAATAGAAAAAGAGAATTAAAGAGATGCATAAGCCTTCTACCATCTAAAATAGGAAAGGAAAAAGGCGAGCTGGCTAAAAGTCTTTCAAAATGGTTTTCTGTTAATCTAGACGAACTATTACAAATACTTCCAAATGGGAAGAGTAAGACGAAAGTGTAATGTATGCAATTATGCGACAGCGTAATACGTTAGCCAAAAGGAGCTTTGCGCTAAAATAAAATAACGTCATAAAATCGCACCCATTATCGTCGTAGATAATTTCAAAAATATTCGTATGTTGATTAATGCGTATTTTTGTCACAATGTAAAATGCGAATTTTTTTCGAGAGTGATAAAAGTGGCGCAAAGCCAGCCAAAAGGCAAGCATTTTAAATCAGCATATACTAAGCACACATTGATGCGTAAATCATTGGTGTAAAAAATGCCACGACGTCTTGAAGTTGCTATTAAGGAGAGTGCTATTGACGTAGTTGGAGAAAAATTAAAGGCACGCGTTGAGAGAGAGCTTGGCATTAAACTTGCCAGCTGCCATTTTATAGAATGCTACAATATAGATGAAGAGTTTACAAACGAGCAGATGGAAATCCTAGGTAAGGAAGTATTTACTGATTGTATTGTTCATGATTTCTCTTTTTTACAGCCGATGTATGAATATGCCTGGAGAATTGAGATTGGTTTTTTGCCAGGTGTAACAGATAATGTTGGAAAAACTGCAAGTGAGGCAGTAAAAGATGCACTTGACAAAGAGATTAAGGTATACTATTCAAGAACATATGCATTGATTGGAAAAGTAGATCATCGAATTTGCGAGCAGGTAGCAACACTTCTCTACAACAATCTAGTTGAACAATATATTATACATGAACCGCTTAAGGCTGTAATGCCATATCTTCCAATAGTAAACATCAAAGAAGAGCCAAATGTTGAAAAGATATCAATGCGCATGTCAAAGCCAAGAGCAGAGCAATTTATAAAAGAAAGACTGCTTGCCCTTTCAATAGAAGAGTTTACCACCATAAAAAACTATTTTCATACGCCTGCAGTCATAGCAAAAAGAAAAAAATTCGGACTTGATAGTAGGATAACAGATGTCGAGTTAGAAGCAATTGCACAGACTTGGAGCGAGCACTGCAAGCACAAGATTTTCAATGCGTATATCTCCTATCGTGAGAATGGTAATTCTCATGCGATTAATTCATTGTTTAAAACATTCGTTATGTGTGCAACTGAAAAAGTCCGCAAGCCATATGTTGTAAGTGTGTTCAAGGACAATGGAGGTATAATAAAATTCAATCATGACTATGACATCGCGGTAAAAGTTGAAACACATAATGCGCCATCTGCACTTGACCCTTATGGCGGTGCGCTTACAGGAATTTTAGGGGTACAGAGGGATATATTAGGGACTGGTTTGGGATCGATGCCTTTTGCATCTCTAAACATACTTTGTTTTGGACCGCTTGATACAAAACCTGAAGACCTGCCAAAAGGTGTACTTCATCCGAGAAGGATATTTGAAGGTGTAGTAAAAGGAATTGAACATGGCGGAAATAAAATGGGTATACCAACTGTAAACGGTTCAGTAACATTTCACGAAATGTACACAACAAGACCGCTAGTCTATTGCGGGACTTTAGGTGTCATGCCGTCGCTGATTAATGGGAGAAAAACCTCTGAAAAGCGAGTTGAACCAGGTTGGATTGCAGTAATGGTTGGAGGAAGAATAGGAAAGGATGGTATACATGGAGCAACGTTTTCTTCTCAACAGCTTCATAGTGGTGTTCCACAATCAGTTGTTCAAATAGGAGACCCAATAACACAAAAGAAAATGCTTGATTTCATTCTAGAAGCAAGAGATAAATCACTCTATGAGGCAATAACTGATAATGGCGCTGGTGGCTTATCATCTTCTATAGGGGAATTGGCAAGATTTTCTGACGGCTGCGAGATATGGCTAGAAGCATGTCCATTAAAATATCCTGGTCTTAGTCCATGGGAGATTCTTGTTTCAGAATCGCAAGAACGTATGACACTAGTAGTACAACCTGAAAAATTTTCTGATCTGGAGGAATTAGCAAGGAAACACGATGTTGAGATTACTACTGTTGGTAAATTCACAGATAGTGGTTACTTTCATGTGTTACATAAAGCAGAGACAGTCGCATATTTAGATATGAAATTCTTGCACGAAGGATTACCACAACTAAAATTGAATGCAACATGGGAAAAACGCAAGTTCCCTGAACCAACGATTTATGAAACCAATCTTGATGAAATATTATATAAACTACTTGAATCGCCGAATATCGCTTCAAAGGAATGGATTATTAGACAATATGACCATGAAGTAAAGGCACTTTCTGTTGTAAAACAACTTATGCTCGGACCATCTGATGCTGCAGTTGTTACTCCTATTTATAGTACAAGGGAAGCACTTGCAATCTCTCACGGAATCTGTCCTAAGTTTGTTCAAGATAGCTATGATATGGCAGCACTTGCATTTGACGAGGCAGTGAGAAATGCGATTGCAGTTGGTGCAAAGTTTGGATATATGGCTGCACTTGATAACTTCTCATGGCCAGATCCAATACAATCAGAAAAAACTCCGGATGGTGAGTATAAATTAGCTCAGTTAGTACGTGCATGTATCTCTCTTTACAATATTGCAACTGCTTACGGAATTCCATTAATATCTGGTAAAGATTCGATGAAAAATGATTACTACGAACATGGAAGAAAACATTCAATACCACCAACATTGCTTGTAACAGTAGTTGGAAAGATCGATACTGTTGAACATGCAGTAACAGTTGATTTCAAAAATCCTGGAGATGTTATTTATGTTTTAGGTATCACAAAAGATGAATTTGGCGGAAGCGCGTATTATGGATTGTTCGGTGCTATTGGCAATAAAAATCCAAAGATAGATCTTCAACAAAATATAAATCTCTACATGGCGCTTTCTAAGGCAATGGAAGAGAAGCTTGTATCTTCTGCACACGATATATCTGATGGTGGTTTGGCAGTGGCATTGGCAGAATGCACATTTGGCAAAGAACTCGGTGCTGAGATTGATTTATCAAAATTATTTAAAGATAGTGAAAAAGAGGATATATTGCTTTTCTCTGAGAGCGCAGGAAGATTCATAGTAAGCGTGAAAGAAGAGAATAGTAAGAAATTTGAAGAGATCATGAAAGACCTGCCATGCGCTCCTGTTGGTCGTATTAGAGGAGATAAAAGATTTGTGATAAAAAATAATGAAGATATAATATTAAATGAGAATATTGAAAACCTAAAGATAGCATGGATTAAATGGTCCAATTCACTTAGTTTTGTTGGATAAATATGATAAAAAACATCAAAGAAAAAATTGCGCAAGAGATTGCTGCAATAGCTGACGTTTCGATAGATGAATCATTGGCAACTATTGAAATAACAAAAAAAGAATTTGGTGACATAAGTTCAAAGATTGCATTTATAATAGCATCAAAGAGAAAGGACAATTCTGTTAAAATAGCTGCTGAAACTGCAGAAATATTAAACAAGAAAAAAATAAAATTCATAGAACGTGTAGAAGCAATAGGACCTTACATAAATTTTTACTTCTCTGGAGAATTCTATGCAAGCGTAGTAAAAGAAATAGTTAAACAAAAGGAAAAATTTGGCAAAGGTAAAAAAACCAGCAAGAAAATGATTGTTGAGTTTTTCCATGCTAATACACATAAAGGTGTGCATATAGGCCATATAAGAAATGCATCAATAGGTGAATCGCTTTCTAGAATATTGGAGTACAGTGGTAATAGAGTAATAAGAGCAAATTATCAAGGAGATATTGGTCCACATGTCGCAAAGTGTCTGTGGGGTTTCATTAATTTATATAACGAAAAAGCACCTAGAAAGAACCGTGGCATTTGGTTGGGAAAGGTTTACTCAGATGCATCGCAAAGAATAGAAGGAAAGAGAGATCTAGAACAGCAAGTGCAAGAGATTAATCAAAAAATATACTCTAATGATAAGAAATTAGTTAAGATTTGGAAAAAAACAAGACAATGGTGCCTTAATGATTTTGAAAAATTTTATAAAGAATTTGGCATAAAATTTGATAAACTTTATTTTGAAAGTCAAACTGAAAGCATTGGAAAAGAGATTTCAATCGAGCTTCTTAAAAAAGGAATAGCTAAACTAGATCAAGATGCAGTTATAATTGACCTTAGAGATGATGATCTTGGCGTTTTTGTATTGATTACAAAAGAGAGATACCCGCTTTATTCTGCCAAAGACCTAGGACTTGCAAAGCTAAAATTCAAGAAATACAAAAACATTAACAAAAGCATCCATGTTGTTGGAAAAGAGCAAGAATTCTACTTTAAGCAATTGTTTAAGACATTTGAAAAAATAGGTAAATGTGGAGATAAGTTGTTTGAAAATGCTACAAAAATTTCCCATCATCTTATTTATGAATTGGTTATGCTTCCAGAAGGAAAGATGTCTTCAAGAGAAGGCACAATGGTTCTTTACGAAGAGTTGAAAGAGAGATTGATAGATGTCGTAAAGCAAGAAGTAAAGAAAAGGCATGAGAAGTGGAGCGAAAAGCAAATAAAAGAAATAGCACTTAAAATAGTCATTGCTGCAATAAAATTTTCAATGCTTCGCAGAGAAAGCAATAGAACGATTACTTTTGACTGGAAAGAAGCGCTTAATTTAGAAGGAGATTCTGGACCTTATCTTCAGTATGCATATGTAAGAATAAACAGCATACTAAGAAAAGCAGATTATAAACCAGAGATTATAAATGGCTGTAGATTTAATGAAGATGAACGTACATTAATAAAAAAATTGTGCGAATTCCCAGAAATTGTTAGAGAGTGTGAAAATGATTTAACTCCACATTCTCTTGTTGAATATTTATTGCATGTAGCAACCCTGTTAAATAAGTTTTATACTACCTCACCAGTATTGTCTGCTGAGAGAGAAGTGGAAAGAAAAACAAGATTGGCAATTGTCCAGGCAACGCAGAATGTTCTTAAGAATGCGTTCTATCTTATTGGAATCGATTGTTTAGAGAGAATGTGAGAAAAATCGATAGAGCTAAACATTCAGATAAACAGAACATGCGTCCGCCGGGAAAATCGCAGTTTCGTGAAAACTGATTCGAACCCGGGTCATTAGCTTGGAAGGCTAAGATCCGTGTGGTCGAAGTACGTAATGTAATCCGATTACCACTAGACTACAGACGCAATCAAATCTTTTATCTAACTAAAACATTGCAGCAAGAGATTTTAAAAATTCCTTTGGGTTCTCGGAGTTAACAAATGCGCTTGCTAAAAGAACTCCATCAGCACCCAATTCAAGTGTCTTTTGAACATCATCTACATTGCTTACTCCTGCTCCACAAAGCACTGGTAATTTTTCATTTATAGTTTTTATTCTCTTTACAGCGTCTGTTATAATTTCTGGTTTTGCTGTTGATACACTTATTCCGCTTCCTATCAACTCAGGTGGCTCTATTGCTACATATGTTGGATGAAGAGATGCAATCTTTTCTGCTTCTTCTGGGTTTTCTGCACATACCAAGCTTTCTAATGCATTTTGATGAAGTCGTTCAACTATTGCTTTTATCTTCTCAAACATCTTTATTTTTTTTTCAGAGTGATTAACAAGAGAACCCTTTACTTTTGCTATTTTTAATCCTTCTACTGGAATAGAACCAGTAAATGCACCTGGGCTCTCAGGATCTGCATATTGCGCAAATACATCTGAAAATCTTTCTGCAGCATCTTTCAGAAAAACTAATGGGGGGCAGACAATTACTCTAACTCCTGTCTCTTCAACTATCTCTCCAGCTATATCAACAAAGTACAGCGCCTTTTCTAGACTTTTCTTGTATGTCTTTAAATTTAAAACAATCATAATTTAAGTTTATTTGGAAAAATATAAAAGGTAGGCTGTTCGCAATTCAGGTGAACTTCGTTCACAACTGCAAAAAATACATTTTTGCATC
>JBGFRY010000071.1:0-29475 GCA_041694845.1 Microcaldota archaeon | reverse complement strand
AGAGTAGTGGTTCAATTCCTCTCGGGCCCAATACTGTTTCCTTGATTTGTTATAGATAAAAAATACTCATATAGAATACAAACTGGAAAAAAATGAAAAAGCGCTAAATGAACATTTGCATGTTGATTAACGCGTATTTTTGCTACGATGTGAAATGCGAATTTTTTCGAGAGTGATATACGTGGCACAAAGCCATTGCATACCAAACATTTATATTTGAGAAATCTTATAAGTGTTATGTCGCAATTCCTCCCACCAACAAGTTAGTGGGTTTCCTTGCGACGGTTATTATGAAAAACAAGGTAATACGGTCAATAGCAAAAACTTTAATAGTAGCTACTGCTGTATTTACCTTTGGATGCAAAAAACCTTTGCATAATGAAGGTGCAAATATGGGTGAAAAACCTAAGGTTGCTGTTGAAGTAAAAAATGATACCCATCAGGAAGAGATGTTAAAGACTATTCCTCAGCTTGTGAAAACACCCAATAAAGTTCCTAAAAAACTCAAAGGGCAGACGATAGATGAAGCCACTGACCCAGGTAAAAATTGGCTATATAAGGGCTCTATGTAATCATTTTAACGTTTTTACCATATCACGAAGCGTCTTTGAGTCAAAACCCATTTTTTCTACATCTACAATAGCACTATTGAGTATGTTTAATGCGCCTTGTTTTTCACCACTGTTATTCGTATATATTGCCATGTTTTTGTAGATTCGTAGGATATAATTTTCCAATTGTCTTGGAGTGAGAGATAGTTCTGTCGAAGGGTGACCGTAAAGATCCTTTAAAATCTGCAATGCCGCGGTGAAATTGGTCATAGCACCAACATAATCCTGCACATCACCTAACCGAATACCTAAATTATTGTAGGCGAAAGCTAAATCTGCCACCATATCAGGTATTTTTTGGATTTTCAATCCACGAGTAAAGTAGTCAATTGCTTTCTCAAGATTATCTGATGTTTTTAGTTTTAGATGTGCATCCCCTAAGAGTTTTAATACATTTGTCGTTTCTCTCATTTTAAGTGCGTCTTCGCCATATTTTATTGCATTTGCGTTATCTCCTTTTTTGAAGCATGAGAGGCTAAGTTCGGCATAGATCCAGTGACTGCTCAAACCTAGTCCCAACGCTTTTTCAAAGCATGTTATCGCACTATTCCAATCTAGTTTTTCCAGATAATAGTGTCCCATATCAGCCCAATATGTAGCTTGGTATCCTTCTTGTGTTGAAATGATGGCTGGTTCTTCTGCCAGTTTGTATTGTTTTCCATCCTTCACTGCCAGTTTATACAGCTCAAGAATATCCTGCTGAAATTTCTGGTCTTTTATCAGATCATACGAAGTGGCAAAACCGGAATAAGGTGTAAGGATGTTGTTTGCAAGGTCGATATATAATATTTTACCGTCAATATTGAATACAGCCAGATGTTGCTCTTCCTCTTTTTTACTATTTTGAGCTTGGAAAACTGCAGAAACCATTTGTACTTGTAACTTTTTCTCTTGTGCAACGGTTATTAACAATCTAGAGAAATCAGCACAGTTTCCATTCTTACTTGCAAGAAATTCCATTACTGTTTGAGGCTTTTGACCCATCCGTCTGTCATATTGAAGGCCAAACGTTCCTTTTGCTTCCAAGGTTAATTTGAGAACTTCCACCTTTTGCTCTGATGTGCATTTATCAAAACTAGTTTTGTATTTATTTTCTGCAATTTTATCTAATGCTTTGTTTATCATAGCCATTGCTGCTTTATCTACAGTTAGAGGATTCAGTTTGGCTACTTTTTTGGGAATGTTCTTCCCTATGATGTTCAAAAGCGCAAGACCTTCTGCCAGATTAAGTTCTGTCAACTCATCGCGTGGCTTTTTCTTCTCTTGCAAGAGAGGATCTGTATACGTCATGCTATACTTTCTGCTAATGGCATTTAAGTTCTTCCATTTGAAAGCTTTGCGCCAAAATGAAATAACGTCATAAAATCGCGCGTGCTATCATCATA
This sequence comes from Microcaldota archaeon, assembly GCA_041694845.1. GTDB lineage: Archaea > Micrarchaeota > Micrarchaeia > Anstonellales > Bilamarchaeaceae > JBGFRY01. The sequence goes on along the minus strand of JBGFRY010000071.1, from coordinate 27,479 downwards.
AACAGATAAATTCGAAAATGAATGATATACGCGGCGCAAAGCCGCGCAAAGCCATAGTTATAAAAACATTTAAAAACAAGTTTATTTTATATATAAAATGACGCAACTGTAATTATTAATTCTTAAAATAAGGTGTAAAAATGAAAAAAATTTATCTATTGTCTTTGGTAATTTTTTTAATAGCATTTTCTCCACTTGTTGCAGTAGGAGAGTTTAATATAACTAAGGAGTTAGAAAATGAAACTAAACTGGAAAAAGAATTAGAAGATAGATTTATGCAAGAGCTAATAATAGTAAGAGACGAAATATTTACTTCATTTATGGATTTCCAAGATTTTACAAATTACACAATATTAAACGAAGACTGGAGTGTAGAAGATGACACGCTCTCTGAAACCATAGAAATAAGAGTTAATAAGGTGTTAGATCTTGTTACTCTCAGAGACAATTTGTTAATACGTCTAGATATCTTAGGATGGGAAAACGGAGATATAGTTCTTGATAACGATTCTCTTGATATTACGTTTGAAAAAAATTATTCTACTGTGAACATTTTTGAAAAAATGTATATTCCAAGCTCATCAGTGACTTTAACTGTTACTGTTTATGATAAATACACAGATTCTAATCTTGATATAGATATTACTTTAGAAGAAGCACCAGATTTTGAAGAGAAAAAGACGATAAAATTGCCACATATTTTTGAAAGAGACTTGCCAATAGTAGGTATAGCACCAGATTCTTCCTTTTATTGGTTTAAAAAATTCTTTGAAGGTTTTGATATACTCTTTACATTTGATGATGTGACAAAAGCAGAGAAATATCTAAAATATGCAGAGTTAAGATTAGCAGAAGCTAAAAAAATGACTGAAAAAGGAAAATTAGAATTTATAGATAACTTGATTGAAGAATATGAAGCTAATTTAGAAAAAGGAAACGAAATATCAAAAATTGCACAGCAGATTGGAAAAAACATTACAAAGATAACAGAGCTTGTTGCTGTTGCAACGACAATACATTTAGATGTTTTGGAGGATATTTTAAAGAAATTTCCAGGGCAAACAAAACCATCGATAGAAAAAGCTATAACTTCTTCTAAAAAAGAAAATGAAGAGGCATTAAATATTTTAGAAAAAGCTCAACCAGAAAAAGCAGCAGAGATCCATTTCAGGATTGCTGAAAAAATATTAATAAAGGTACAAGAAAAAGCTGACGAAGACAGGATAGAAGAGATAGAAGATTTAATCGAGGAGTATGAAGATAGAATAAATAAATCAAGCAAGATTGCAGAAATTGCTAAAGCTTTAGGTGATAACACTACAACTGTTGAACAACTTATTGCAAAAGCAACATCTACACATTTGGAGATTTTATCAGAAATTCATGAAAAAGTTTCAGAGCAAGTAAAAGCAGCTATAGAAAAAGCAATGGATGTTTCAATTAAAGTAAGGAAAATAGCAGTTGAAGCATTGAAAGAAGAAGATGCTTTAGAAGACATACTTGAAGAGATTTCAATTCCTGAGGAAATTAAAGATAAAATTTTTAAAGAAGAACCAGAAGAAATTGAAGTAGAAAACCCTGAAACTCAAGAAACACCTGGACAGCCTAAGACATCAAGTCCTCCAACACCTATCCCTCAAACTAATGGTCCATCTGGTTCTGGTACTACTAAACCTCCCAATTAACAAATACAGAATAAGCAAGCATCATGCTTTCAACTGTTTGCCAGAGACGTAAAAAGAAAGGAGATTCAGAACGTACAATTATCTGATAGGTAGATATTCTTATCCTTTCTATTTCTCTGATATCAAGGCCTTTGTTTCGTTTTTTATTATACCACCTACAATCTCCTTTACTTTAGTAACTCATCTATCGCAAACTCGCTAGCAACATAAACTAACTCAGTACTTTTTCTCATAAATGCGCTGCAATAGTTTACGATGAGAAATTAAAAATGCGATTGTTCAGTAACTTAGCGATTTCTAGACAATCTTCTTTAATTAATGTTCTCACTCTTTTTGCTGCAAACTTTTCAGGTGCAGTTAGAGCTGCGTGGCTGAGCGCGTTTCTCACAGTTTGATTTCTATGCTGGAATAGTACACGAATTATATTTTCTTCATGTTCAGTTAGTTTTGTTTCTGTTGGCTTAAGCAAGATCATTACAGAATCCACTTTAGGAGGAGGTAAGAAAAGATGGCGCGGAACTTTTTGAACGATCTCAGCATAAAATGCAAGCTGCGCAGTAATTGATAATCGTCCATAATTCTTTTCATTTGGTTTTGCGACAATCTTCTCTGCAAACTCTTTTTGAACGATTATGATTGCACGCTTGAATTCATATTCTTTGAGTTTGAAAAGTATTGAGGAAGAGATATAATATGGGATGTTCCCCATAATAACATCAACTTTCATTGCATCTAGTTCAAGAAAATCTACATTTATAATTTCGATTTTTCCTCTATTAATCCAAAGTTTGAATTTATTTTTTAAAACTTCAACAAATCTTTTGTCAAATTCAACCACATAAATTTTTTTCGGATCTGCTTCTAAAATTTTTTCAGTAAGCCTGCCATCACCTGCACCTATTTCTAGAACTGTCTTTCTTTTAACATCACCGATAGCAACTTCTTTACGCAGTATGTTTGCATCATTAAGAAAATTTTGACCTAATGATTTTTTTAGTTTCATATTATTTCTTTTTTGTAAGGGTTAAATTAAACTCGGAGTTCGTATGATCTGCTATAATATATGCATTGTAATAACCTGGTTTGGTTATAACTAACTCTTGAGTTCCGGTCAATTCAATTGTGAAAGGAATACCTGGTTTTGTATCATCTAAATGTCTCGGCCCTTTAAAGCCATCTTGATTTTGTTCTACTATATTAACCGATGCACCTGTAGGTTTGGTTGTAATCCTAAGAGTATACGATTCATTTGTTGCGGATTTAAATGCATCTTGTGCTACTGACTCTTCTGGTTTTAGCACGTCAGTTGTAGAAGCTATTGGCACAGGAATATGGTGTTGCTTAATCATCACTTCATGCTCGTTTACTTTAGATTCTTCTTGGCGATTTAGTGTTAGTAACGTAGATGCAAAACCTACGCCAAGAGTAAAGATGCCAACAGAAATCAAATAAGCAGTTCGTGAAATGCGGCCAGGAAGATCGAAATGCTTTGGCACAACTTGCTGTTGATGACATTTGGTTAATAGTTCAAGTTCTAGCGGTTGAGCACCATTCTCTGAAATTGGTGTAGTTAGAGCAGTGTAATCAATACCTACTGTAGCTGCATAAGCTAACAAGGCTTCACGTAATTCCTGTGCACTCTGGAACCGGTCTTTTTGTTTTTTCTCTAGAGCACGTAGTGTTATATCTTCAAGTGGTTTTGGAATCGAAGAATCTATTTCTCTTGGAGGAACTGGTTTGTCTTGGATGTGTCTAGTTCCTATTACAGTTATCTCGTCACTACCATCGCCTTTTGAGAATGGACAGTTCTTAGTTAGCGCAAAATACATTACTGCACCAGTAGAGTAAATGTCAGTTCTACCATCGCAAGATTGGAGTGATATCTGCTCAGGTGCCATAAAATCAATTGTACCAATTACTACGCCCTGTTGAGTTAAATGACCACCTGCATCTCTAATATCTTGTGGCAAAAGAAGTTTAGCTATGCCAAAATCAAGCACTTTGATTGTTCCATCTGAACAAATGAAAATGTTTTCTGGTTTTATATCGCGATGAATCACTCCTAACCGCTCATTTGTAGGTGTATGCGCAGCTTCCAATGCATTGCAAACTTGCACAAACACACGCAGAAAAAATTCATGTTTAAGCGACCCACCAATTGTAATCAATTCATATAAATCCATACCATTTAGATATTCCATTGCAAAAAAATAATAATCTTTAAACATGCGAGCACCACCTATTATTCTGACTATGTTTGGGTGGTTAATTTCTCTAGTAATCTCAACTTCTTTAAGAAATCTAGCAAGCGTTTCACTACTTACAGTCAAATGAGGATGTATGAATTTAACTGCGCATAGTTTTGGTGTGTCCCTTGATCTATCTTCTACTAGGTAGATGTGACCCATTCCACCACCACCAATATAACCAACAATAGTATAAGGAGTTTCAGTTATAGTTTTGCCGATCAATCCTAATGGGTCTTCTGAATTTAAATGTTTAAAGATGCCTGCAGGCGGGAGCGGTATTTGACGTGTTCCTCCATTTTTTTGAGTATTGTGATTTTTATTTTGACCATTGTGATAACTATGCATCTCCTTCCCTTTTAAACTCAAACTCATGTTATATTATATGTTACAAAAATGATTTAAACTTAATTATTTGTTGTGATCAAGTAATCCCCAACAGCAAAAATGTATTTTTACATCGTACAAATAAGAAATAAAAGATAGTGAACTACCTATGGACAAGTCTATAGGCTTCGTGGCTGCCCTTCATTTCTGAAGTGTCATTGCCAACCAGCCGTTCACGGAACGTAATATCTGTAGAGAACTTATGCTCTACAAACACACCCAGATACTTCTAGGCTATGTTAATGCTACCAATTCTGTCAGCATTGTTTTTATACCAACAATTTAAGTAGGAAAACAAGATGCCCATTCTGTTTTTTCTTTCTGGGTGGTTGCATCTTGGACACCTTTGACTTGTGTGTAAAGGATCAACGGTTACCACTGGAACCCCATTTAATCCTGTTTTGTACGTGGTGTAAGCTTGAATTTTTCTTCTCATGAACATTCCTAATCTGAAATTATTTTTTCTAATCATTTTACCTTTCTCAGGTTTTAACTTTTTTAAATCTTCAAATTTATGTTGGCAGTGCTGGCCACGTTTCAGCAGCAACTATTGAAAGATATATTAAAAACTAGGAGAAAGAACCTTCTTAGCTCTTTGAAGCATTCATCCCTTAGACAAGTCAAAGGGTCTTCTGCTAGTATTAAATAAAAAAATTTTAAATTGTAGCATTATATTTAAAGATAATAGCTAGAATTCTTGTCCTTAGATCTTCTCCGCTCCCATGCAGCGGCCTAAGCTCGTCAGCTAGTTCGTTATATCCTTTCCTCATAAACCATGTTGAAAATGCGTTGAAATTTGAATGCAGTTCCAGAACGCTGATATCAATACTTGCCATTATGCTTGCAAACTCTTGCAGGGAATTTGCTGTTGCTATTTCGTTACCGTTTGCATCTATAAATCTATAAGGTTCGCACGCAACCTTTTTGATTTCAGCATCAAGCAACGTGAGTAATAATTTAACCAGATCACTGCCGCAGTCACTCCTTGGCCTTAATTGGTCACCAAGCTGTCTAAACCCATGCATATAAAGCCATGTTGAAAAATAATCCCTTGCTGCATAACGCTCAAGGACATCTATATCATGTAGCGCCAGTCTTGCAATTTCATTCCTTAGTTCAACTAAGGTGGAAGCACGGCCTATTATTTGATTGTCTCTGAAAAAAAGGAAATCGCCTAAGCCTGCAAAGTTTTTCACATACTGCTCAAGCTCAACAATCGCTCCTGCATTGCCCTTTCGCATACAGAAAGCGATATCTGACAGTGCATAGACATTTTCTGAATTTGAAGCGATTATGATAGTAAAACGAGGGTAGTTAGCATGCGTAGAGCGGGCAAGCTCAACCCCATTCGGACCAATCTTATTGTCCTTTGGCAGGTTTATATCAGTTATAAGGCAAATGATATCATCTCCGTATATCTTAAGTGCATGCATCGCATCTTCATAAGTTCTCGCAGTCATTACTGCAGCTCTTTGCCCTATAATTTCATATAATGTTGGAAGGAACTGACTGAACCAGCGTGGCTCATCATCAACAAGAAGAAATATGAACCGCTTTATTGTTGACTGAGCTTCGATGTTTATCCTATCCTCAGCACAACGTATAGCTGCGGCTACAATTGCAGAATGATCACAGTTAGGATCAGCATATAATATAAGGCTTGCCTTTTTGGTATTAGGATATCTGGCTTCTGTCTCATATGGCGGTGCGCAGCTGATGAACTGGTCTGTTGATAACAAAACTATCACACCTAATGGATTGTTTCTCTTAAATTCTTCATGATCAACGAATTGGATGCTGGCATCGTCAACCAAAAGTACAAATGCCTTGTCTAGATGATGTTTAGAAAGATTCAAGGGAGGGATGGAAACAGATTTTACCCATGGTAGTCTGCTTCCCAATGATGCTGCTCCCTCCCTTATGCGCTCATTGCCTGCGCATATGTATACCTCTTCTACCCTTGTTTGATTGGGTATATACCTGCCATTGAGAAACACCTTCAAGGTATTCATTCGTGTCCTACTAAGGTCAGTATTTGAAGGGGCATGAACTTGTTTCATTTTATCAAGCACCTTTTTTCACCAAAATCAGCATATGCAGTGACAGGAGAGTCGAATTTCTTAAGGAATATAGGTGCAGTTTCATGACCTTCTGGAGGAGAGAAGAACCATGAATCAAATCTTGAATTGGAAGGGTCTATATGCACATAGAACGCACCTGTGGTAATAAGGTTCGTAATGAAATGCGTTCCCTGCGAACCGAGCATTCTTAATTGTTTTATTTTGTTTGCTTCTGATTCGCCACCCAATATCTGATAAAGGAAATGTGAGCCATATATCCCACCAGTCATCTCGTTATCTGTCACTTTTATCGTAGAGCTTCCAGAAATATCATAGCCGAATTCAACGATTACCGCAGCGTTCGATATATCAGGAAAATCAACATAAACACCCCAATCCTTATTTCTAGTTCCAAGGCGGCCAGGGCAAACAATGATGTAACGCTCGTTGATTGCCTTCATTTCGTTGTTTAATCTCCTTAAAGATGTTCTAACCTCATCATGTTGCTCTTTCTTATAATTAAATTGAGAAATCACAATTGCGTGGGACAGATTAGGTATGATACCATGTCCCTGGACCTGCTGCGTAGAAAGATAAACCTTCTTGTTATCTTCTGGTATAATGACCTTTGCTGACTTGAGGTCCCTTAACTGCTTATACTGGACCACATGAAAGATTCCTTTACCATCTACTATATTGAACGTGAATTCTATTTGGAATTCTCCACTTGCTTTTGTCTTGATTTCAGCCATGATTCCTTGAAGCCTTTTTAGATAACAAAGGTTCAATGGATCATTTTTTGCAAGCAGGTTGTCAAAGCTGGCTATGCGGCCATTGCCAAAATATTTAGCATGGTGTCCTGCAAACTCTAGATTTAGCCTCGCCATCGTACTCATTCCGTCTTCTCGCAGCACAACTTCACGATCAATAATAATCGCATAAAACATTTTCTGGCCGCGACTTATTTTGCTTGGTTGTATTGGATTCTCTATTGTCACTATTGGTATCACAGGAAAATCATCCCGCACTACTCCATAGCCATGACCGAATGCGATCCTTGCAATACCTTCGTGTGGTTTTGTATCTCCTATTGGATAAAAAGAAAACGAATCGGCAACACCAGATGACATTGGATAAAAAAATCTGCCTGCATACGTATCGTCAAAAATGCCTGGAATTGGGTTTATGACAATTGCCATGCCTTCCTTGCTTGTCGCACCTTGCCTTGAAATAAACTGTTCGTATATGAGACGCACTGCATCTAGAAACTGCTTAAGAGAGACTTGCGGATTACTGTTGTTTGGAAGCATGAACGAAATGTTTAATCCTGACGTAGGAACAAGCGGATTGTTTTCATCTTTTTCAGATGGTCTCACGGCAATAGGTGTTTCGTTGAACTTTGCATGAATCGCACTCAGGTAAGCAACAGTACTAGTGTCAAATTGTCGGCCTGCATCAATGTAACGCTCGTAGATCTCAGTAGTGAGCACATCGGTAGGCAACCTTACCGCATCTTTAGGGCTAATTCCAGCAAGTTTGAGCAGACCATTGCCCTTTCCGCCTAACTTACCACTTCCATGTATGGTAATTCCACTATTGTGCCTTTGCTTAAAACACAACATGAATGTTGTATAGACAGTTAAATAATTTAAATGTTATGATTGGTAGGGCTTTGCGCCACTTATATTACTCTCGAAAAAATTCACATTTCACGTCGTAGCAAAAATACGCGTTAATCAAAGATCCTGAAGGAGATAACGGAGGATCTTCTATGCTTTTTTCATTTTTGTCGCCATTTAATATAAAAAACGCAAAATTCGAAAATTTTTTGGTTCACGTCGATAATGAGTGCGATTTTATGATGTTCTTTTATTTTGGCGCAAAGCCTTATCTCTTGTAGCCAATTTTTCTGAGTAATTCTTTTCTCAATTTTTTATCTTCTTCGTTTTCGATTCCAACTGGAGGCTGACCATCAATCACTCCAAGAATACCACGGCCATTTTCTGTTTTAGCAATTATTACTTGCAAAGGATTTGCAGTTGCAGCATAGATATTGCAGACTTCGCTCACATTTTTTATTCGATTTAAGACATTAACTGGAAATCCAGATTTAAGAAATATAATGAAAGAATGTCCACAAGAAATTTTCATACATTCTTTTTCTGCGTGCACAATTAACGCAACGTCGTTTCCATCACTTCTTATTAATCTCTTGCCAGATGCTTCGCTAAATGCAATCCCAAATTTTATTGATGTTCCGCTTTCAACAAGCGTTTCATACAAGTCCTCTATGGATTTTATGAAATGTGTCTGGCCAAGAATAACATTACAATCTTGCGGAATTTCGATATCGACAACTTTAAGGTCAATTTTCATAAAACCACCTTAATCTATAGCCCTAGTTCTTTTATTATCCTATTTGTCTTAAATTTCTCTGGCTCGACATGCTTTTTTAATTTTATTATCTTGACGCCCTTAGGCTTCAAAAATTCCTCTTGGTCGTAGCCATAAACGATTACATCAGGCTTTATTTTTTCAATAAGCTTATTCGGATCATCTTCACCTAGCACAACAATGTCAACTGGTTTCAACGCTTCTACCATCTTTGCTCGATATTCCTGTGAGTGTATTGACTTGCGGTATTTTTTTGAGACGTGTATATCGCTTGCTATTATTACAACCAAAAAATCACCATATTTCTTTGCTTCAGTAAGCGTAAAAATATGTCCCATGTGCAGTATGTCAAATACACCGCCAGTCATAACTACTTTTATTTTAGCGCGCTCTGTTCGGGATAGAGAAAGAATGTTTTCTAGTGATTTGTCCATCAAAGTAAGTTAAAAGAAAAGAAATTAAAAAGAAAGGGTAGAATAGTGTGAGATTAGATAACTCATCTATCGCAAACTCGCTCGCAACATAAACTAACGTCATATTTTCTCTCATAAAGGTGCCGCAATAGTTTACAATAAGAAATTAAAAATGCGATTGTTCAGAATGGAAAAACTCACCTACTTGTAGGTTGGTTGTTTACGGATAGCATCTCGTTATTGTTCTAGGGAATGGAATCGCATCACGAATATGATCGAGATTTAGGATCCATTTAACTAGGCGTTCGATTCCAAGGCCATAACCTGAATGTGGTACACTCCCATATTTGCGCAAATCAACGTACCATTGATAATCCTTCAAGTCTAAGTTTTGTTCTTTCATTCTTGTGAGCAGTTCATCTAATTCCCAGATACGTTCGCTTCCGCCAATTATCTCTCCGTGGCCTGCAGGTGCGAGCAGGTCGTTATTCAGTACAGTACCAGGCTTTTTAGGATCTTCACGCATGTAGAATGCCTTTATTGCTTTAGGATAGTTATGGACGAACAATGGTTTTGCAGCGTTTTTAGTTAGAAGTACTTCTTCATCAGCGCCGAAATCGTCGCCGTACTCCATCCTCTCACTTCCGCCAAGCTCGTTTACTCTTGCTATCGCTTTTTCATAATCCATTCGATCAAATGGTGTTTTTACTTTTTTCAACGCTTCTAGATTTGCACCACAGAGCTTTAGCAAATCTTCATGCTTCTTTACCATTTTCTGAACAACATCTTCAACCATCTGCTCTTGTAATTCCATGTTCATTTTCTGGTCGTACCAAGCAATCTCAGGCTCAAGATGCCAGTACTCAGCAAGATGACGTATTGTGCGTGATTTCTCAGCACGAAACGATGGCGCAAGCATATACACCTTCCCAAGTGAGAATATGAAAACCTCTGCATACATCTGTGAACTCTGCGTGAGATAAGCCTTTTCACCGAAATAATCCATCTCGAACAGAGTGCTTCCACCTTCGCATCCAGCGCGTGTGATTATTGGTGGCGCAATCTCCCAGAATCCCTTTTTTGCAAAAAATTCGCGGAGATAATTTACAATATGATGGCGCGCTTTCATAATGTTTGTCAGTTTTTGCGAGCGGGTCCAAAGATGTCTAACATCAAGTAAGAATTCTTCTGAAAGATCTTTTGCAATTGGGAATGGTTTACCTTTCCAAACTGTTTTGAACTGAGTTACTTGAAGTTCATAGCCTCCTGGTGCCCTATCATCTTTTTTTACAGTTCCAGAAATGATTACTGAACTTTCCACATAAACGCTTTCAGCATCTTTCCAATCTCTTTCATCAACTTTGTCTTTTTTGATGGTTGTCTGGATAATGCCTGTATGATCGCGTAGTACTGCAAAAACTATGTTGCCCGAAATACGATAACGATAGATCCATCCACGCAGTGAAACTTCTTTTCCTTCCAACTTTTTTGAAAATATTTTATTTATATCAGCAAACATATAAAACATTTAGTACTTCCGAAAGTAAATAAAAACTGATGCTTTTTCTTACTGGTCTTGTGTCTCGCGTCCTGAGTCTTGCCTGGAACGCAAGATCGAAGTTACCATAATTTAACCCATTTTTCGTAAGTAAAAATTTTCTGAACTAATCACATTGCAATTTTGATAGATAAAACAACAAGATTATTTCTAAAGAAATCAATTAATGTGTTAAAAGAAGTTCGGAACTACTGAACATTTAGTACTTCCGAAAGTAAATAAAAACTGATGCTTTTTCTTACTGGTCTTGTGTCTCGCGTCCTGAGTCTTGCCTGGAACGCAAGATCGAAGTTACCATAATTTAACCCATTTTTCGTAAGTAAAAATTTTCTGAACTAATCACATTGCAATTTTGATAGATAAAACAACAAGATTATTTCTAAAGAAGTCAATTAATGTGTTAAAAGAAGTTCGGAACTACTGCTGTTTAAATAATAGAAAGATATTTATTTATGTTTGCAAATAGATGAAATGCAAAACTTATGGGAGCATTGGCTTATTCTGCTTTTGATCATCAAACTAGTTCTAAACAATCCACAAGTTTTTCTAAATGCTCAGTCTTTGTTATTTCGATCACGCGGCGTTTTAGACATTATCATAACATATGGGACGTTCTTCAGCAAATGTTGTTGAATGGCAGGTCAAAGCAAGAACAGGTAATGGTAATGCGCGCATATGAATTCGCAAAGGAAAAACACCGAGGTAAGATGCGAACAGATGAAGAAACATTATATATCAACCATCTGCTAGAAGTTGCGCATAAAGTGGCAAGCTGGGGTTATGGCAGAGTTGCAGTTTCCACAGCATTACTCCACGATGCACCAGAAGATGCGAATGTAAAGCTTTCTGAGATCAGTGCACACTTCGACCCGACAGTTGCTTATCTGGTTGGTTTACTGACAAAACCAAAACTTCATGAGGGAGTTTGGATCTATGCAGATTCCAAAAAATACTATGAAGTAAAAGGAGAACGTGGACGAAATCTCTATAACCAAAAATCAGATGCATATTATAATTCTCTCTTCAATGCTGGCTCGCTCACTACACTTGTTATAAAATTCGCAGATAGCTTGCAGAATCTTGAAGAGATAGTTAATTTACCAGAATGGAAAAGAATGCGCAATGTTGCCACAATGGTAAAACATCTTGTGAAATTAGGAGAAAAAATAATACAACCAACTGCATTTTTAGATTTTAAAGCTCGTTTGCTTGCTTTGGGATTTGATATTTATAATGAAAATTATGATAAAACAATCAAACCTGTAGTCGTGCTTCCACATCGTTCAAATATAAGTCGATATTCACTAGACACGTTCAGACAGCCTGATCTCGATCATCTAACATTATATGAACCAAATGCCAGAAATATATTTGAGCTTGGATTGCCTAGCGCTGCCGCATTACTTGATGATAGGGCTCTTTTATCAGTGTTGAGAACAGTATTCTCTGAGAGGTTTTTTGTTTTATCAAGAAACAAAAGCCTTTTACCGCAGCAGATGGCTGGTCATGAAAAGATCATTGGCATAAGGCCTATTGGTAGTATTCCACTTTCTGTTGATGAGATAAAATATCGCTCAATTGAATTATTTAGCAGATTAAGACCTATGCTTGAAGCTGCAATGTTGTAATATTTTTTAATAATACTCATCTATCGCAAACTCGCTCGCAGCATAAACTAACGTCATACTTTTTCTCATAAAGGTGCCGCAATAGTTTACGATAAGAAATTAAAAATGCGATTGTTCAGATAACACTAAATATTATGCATCTAAGAAATCTTGCGGTGTTGGGGGTTCTGGTTTATCACCTTTGCGTTCACGTATCTGTTTCACATTCTTAGCTACAAGCTCTCTTGGCATTAGGTGATATCCTGCGTACTCTTGATACCAAATTGCACGACCTTGTGTTACTCCACGTAAATTATTAGAAAATCCGAACATCTCTGATACTGGTAAAATTGTGTTAATAGTTGCATTCTCTCCTTCCTGTTCCATTCCAAGTAACTGGCCACGACGTCCATTGGTCATATTAATGACGTCGCCTGCATATTCTTGCAATGTTTGGATTAGCACTTTTTGTTTTGGCTCCAACAATGTTACTCCAGCTAAAAGCATGCTTGCATAGATAGGCCTTTTTATTGTAGGTAACATCTGTGCAGGACCTCTATGAACATTGTCTTCATGTAACAGTGCATCTGTCAGCACTACTTTTACACCAGTAACTTTTTCTTTTGCAAGCGGACCTTTGCTCATTGCCTCTTCAAAACCCTGAACAAGTAATTCTTCAACTTCGTTAAGATACTGAATACCTTTTGTTGCATTCACAAAAATGTTTTTGTTGCAGATATCATAAATATTCTTAGCTTCATCTCTGTCGAAACCAACACTTACTAATTTTTCAACGAGTTCTTTCCCTTTTGGTCGACCTTCTGGTATAATGCCTTCATCCATTGCTTTTACTACTTCTTGTGATAGAGGTTCGACATAAACTTTAAGTCTGTTGTGTTTATTTGGAGATTTACCTTCAACTTCTGGGCCTTCATTATTTACTGTTTCGCGGTAAACAACCAATGGTGGTGATGTTATAATATTTATTCCCTTTTCTTTTGTTATTTTGTATTCGATGATTTCCAAATGTAGCTCTCCATTTCCACTCATTAAATGCTCACCAGTTTCTTGATTAAGCTCAATTTTTATAGTCGGATCTTCTTTTGATATGCCCCTTAGTGCTTCAATCAGCTTTGGTAGGTCTTTCTGCTCCTTTGCTTCAATGCTCTTTGTAATTACTGGCTCGCTATAATGCTTTATCTGTTCAAATGGTTCAATTATATCAGTGCTAACTGTCTCTCCTACATAGACATCCTTTAATCCAACAACAGCACCGATGTTACCAGCAGTAATTTTGTCAGCACTGACACGATCAGGACCCATATATATCCCAACCTGTTGTACTTTGCCATGTGTCTTTTTTGATGATATGTATAATTGTGTGCCTTTTTCTACAGAGCCTGAGAACAATCTAACAACACCAACTTCGCCAGCGTGTTCATCATAAACTATGCCAAATACTACGCCAACTACTTTTCCGCTTGAATCACATACAAGCATTGTTTTTCCATGTTCGCTGTTTAGGTCACCATTTTTCCACAAAACTGGAATCCGATAAGACTGAGCAATTTTTGGATTTGGAAGATGCAGAATTATCATTTCCAATAAAACTTCATCCAAAGGACTTCTATCAACGAGATATTTATGATCTTCTGCAACGCATTTCTCATAAATATCTTTGAACGAAATGTTAAACTTTTTCATAGATGTTATTGATAATGCCCATTTGTTGAATGCTGTTCCAAATGCAACGTTGCCTTTGTTTACACTTATTGTCCATTCTTCTTTTTTGTCTGGTGGTGCGCTCGCATTGATAATTTTGTTTACTTGTAAGATTATTTTTGTGAAACGTTCTTGCATTTGTTTTGAATCAAGCTTTAATTCATTAATCAATCTATCGATTTTATTGATAAATAAAATTGGTTTTGCTCTTTCTTTTAATGCCTGTCGTAGGTTTGTTTCTGTTTGTGGCATTACACCCTCTACACTATCAACAACTAGACAAACTCCATCAACAGCGCGCATTGCTCGTGTTACATGAAAACCAAAATCAACATGGCCAGGAGTATCGATAAGGTTAATTAAATAATCTTTACCATCAAAGTTGAAACCCAATGAGATATTAGCTGATTTAATTGTAATACCTCGTGCCTGCTCCTGCTCATCAAAATCCATCATGCGTTGCTCGCCTGCAAGTTCTTTGCTGATTAACCCAGCGCGCGCAACAAGGCTATCTGTGAGTGTTGTGTTGTGGATAAACATTCCATCTGCAACAAAGTTATGGGTGTTTTCCACTGTAAAATCATAAACCTCTTCTTCATATTCTTCGCTTATTCCAGTCACTTCAATGAATGCGAGTTCCTCTGTACTTAGCTGCGTCAAAAACTCGCTATTCAATTTTGTCGCTAGTTTTGAGACAGAACTTATGACCGGACAGGTTTTTCTACCTGCATATTCGTAGTAATTACTTGAGATGGATGTCATACTTGCATTTCCTTTTAGCTCTAGGAAGGCTTCACCTGAAAGCGGTATAACATCCAACACATAGCTTCCAGAGGCGCGCTTTTCCAGTTCCTTTGCTTTGTTCATCTTTCCAATAAGAGAAAACCCTATCTGTTCATTAAATCTTTTGACTGAATTTCCCTGAATATACAGCGTGTTACCATGTATAATTGAAGCGCAGTTGAATCTAAGTAAGAGTGCCTGGACATCTCTTAGCATCATATCACTTGCAGAGCTAATTGATATCGCCCGTCTCCCAAATTCTACAGTTCCATCACAATCAAAGTAAGCTTGTAAGAAAGCAGCGACATAATTGTTGGGCGCAGTGAAAAGAAAATTAGTACCGTAGATATTTTGTGATTTTTTCTTGGCCTTATAGCCAAAAAGAACTTTTAGCAGATGCAGTAAAGTTTTGCTTCTTATACCGATTTCCTTAGTCTTTCTTGGATATTCCCTATGGTAAGCACTGCTGCCAAAACTCTTTAAGATAGCAGTAAACTTTTCACCGAGTTCTGACTTTCCAGTTACGAAAACGCGTCCATCACCACTTCCAAACATAAGCCCGGCAATGGAGAAGAGATTCTCAAAATTTTGAGGAAGAGTTATTTTCTGGCAACTTTTACTGCGCCAGGAACTTTCCATACTATAAGACACCGACTCAACTGCACCATAGGCTAATTCTAACGGGATTGCTAATAGTTCGCATACCCCAAAGAAATCTTTGGCCCTGAATCTGTTTTTATAAAAGCAAAATTTTAACCTGTCCACTGAGAGGTTAGTTTTAAGCAATTCCTTTAGTTTATTTATATCAATGTTTTTATTTTCAAGTTCTTCGGAAATTTCAGATACAATTTCAGAGGTCAGATGCACGTAAAAGGAGTCAGTTCCAAGCATTTGCAATATTTTTTCCTTTATATTATCGCACTGCTTGACTTGAAGTTTTTTTGGGCATACTAGCGCATCACCTACCTGAATTTCTCCAGCTTTTTTATCTACAAATTTCATTCCTTGCAGAACGATATATTTGTGTTCTGGGGTTGTTGCAATCTCTGCACCATTTTTAAGAGTCACTTTGAGTAGCCGTCCACCTTTAAGCCTCCAGCCATGCGTTATCTGTGTAGTTTCTATTTTAGTAGTTTCTTTGTTAAGAGAGAAACAATCGGTGCCGTCTGCCTCGTATACTTCTTCATCTTTATCGGATCTTACTAGTTTTCCCAGTTTTATTATCTCAGCATACAAGTCCTTTGCTTTGACAACCCGTCCGTTGGCCAAGTATAGCCTTGCATCTCCGCTTATGCATTTACCATGATCAACATGTGCAACAATAGCAACATTTCTTATCTGCTCGATATTGCTCATTAATCTTTGTACTTCTTCAACTACAAATTCCTTTCGTACCATTGAATTCACCAAACATAAAAAGAATTAATAAATGTAGAGTTATCTAGCACTTCTAGCCATTCTTTCTGTTTCATCACGTTTCTTTATAGCATAGCTAACTTGAATA
The DNA here is from genome assembly GCA_041694845.1 of Microcaldota archaeon. Classification (GTDB taxonomy): domain Archaea; phylum Micrarchaeota; class Micrarchaeia; order Anstonellales; family Bilamarchaeaceae; genus JBGFRY01. The sequence continues at coordinate 11,120 of JBGFRY010000071.1, read as the reverse complement.
TCTCCTTTTGCTGTTGCTATTATTTCATTTGCTAATGATCGTGCCAATGATTTTGGTTTATTAAAACTACCCATAATTGCTGCTAATGTAATATTTCTAAGCGCCATATCTAGTCTTCTAGTAGCAGAGATGTCAACAGCAACTTGGTAGCTAACACCACCATAAGAAACGCGTGTTACATCTTCACGTGGTGCTGAGTTTTCTAATGCACGGATAAGAACTTGCAAAGGGTTTTCTTTTGTCTCATTTGCAACAATATCGAATGCATTCTCAGTAATCTTAAGTGCTCTAAGTTTCTTACCTTGCATCTGACCTTGAGTTCTAATAACTTTTCCAGAAGTTTTTTCTCCAGTTCCCCCACGCATTAACTTATTCGCCAATCTCTCAACAATATTAATTCCAATTTTTGCAAATGGTTTTTTTGCGTGTCTGCCAAAACTATGTGGAATGACTACTGGTTTAAAAGAAACAACTTGCGCCAAAGATTTATCTTTTATTTCAACATTACTAAAATCATATTTCCCAAAAAGTTTGTCTGTCATGAAAACACCGTGCGATTGAGGTTATCTCTTTGGTTTTTCTTTCTTTCCTTTTCTAAGCATTTGTATATCAGCATTGTTTACGGCAACAACTTTATAACGAACACCAGGAATAGAACCCATCTGCCCCCTTTGAGACCCGCCTAATCCTGCAAGAAGAACCTCATCGTGCTCATCAATGAATGTTATTGCCTTGTCTCTAGGAGCGAATGCACTGATAATTTTTCCATTTTTTAATAGCTGACACTTAATACATTTTATAAGGCCTGAATGCGGCTGTTTTTGTTCGAGTACTACTTTTTCTAGTACAATTGCTCGTGCTTGTGGAGCTCCTTCTAAAGGATCAAAGCGTTCTTTTAATCTTAATGATCTCCGCTTCCATTTTTTCCTTAGCCATCGCTCACGATTACGTTTTCTTTTGATATTTCTACCAGCAAATTCGCCATTTCCCATAAATACCACTAAAATCTAATCTAAAGGATATAAGTTACTGATGAAGGGTTTATAATATTTCTGTTTACTCAAATAAGCTTTATGGATGCCGGATTTTATACAGTTGTTGTTGCTTTAGTCGCTATAGTATACTCCATAATCGCAAGAAAAATACAATACAAATATGGGAATCAAAAAGTAATGGAAGCATTAAATGTGGAATCAAAGAAACTTAATGAAGAATACAAAAAAGCATCTGCTAGAAACGATAAAAAAGAGATGGACAGAATAATGAAAAGGCAGATGGAGTTATTAGGTAGCATGTGGAAAGGGGTTTTCGGACAATTTAAAATATTGATACCGATTTTGATTATCTTCTTTATTCTTACATGGGGTGTTAATCAATTTGATCCTAATCTAAAAGACGATGTAACAATAGAACTGAAAGATGATGGCATTGCGTGCGATTCAAATGCTAGCGATGGAACTTATAGTGGTTGTTACATCCTTAAGGACACGCGTTCAAGTGTGTGGGTTGTTGATGCAAAGGTATACAACGAAAAAGAGATTATAGGAGAAAATGTGACTGCTTTTGTTGTTGGAGAAGATGATGTAAAAAATGCGTATCTAAAACCAGCAAGTGGCAAAGCTCCACCAGAGGTTTCTACAGATAAACAGACCTATCTAAACTGGGATAAAGTAAAAATAACTGCGATACTCAAAGAAGGTAATGCTGTAACAGCAACATTAAACAATGGAACATCGTTTTATGTTGATCTTCCACTTACTATTCCTTTACTCAACATCAAGAGAATAAATGAAGCATATTGGTGGTTCATATTTGTAACAATAATTTTTGGCATATTATTAACAATTATAGTTCCAAAAATAGGATGGCTTAAAGAAGTATTATCTTAAGGGGTATCTTAATCGATATTAATGTTTAAGTGATTTAATGATAATCGCAATCACTGGGCTTACTGGTTCTGGAAAAAATACGCTTGGAGAACTACTTGCGAAAAAACTAAAATTAAGGTTGGTCTGCCCTACTTTCAAGGATCTTGCTAAACTAGAAGGGGTTTCACTGATGCAATTTCAAAGAAAGGCTGAAAAAGATCTAAACATAGATAAAAAATTTGATGCTGAACTAAGAAAACAAGCAGCTAGTGGAAATTGCGTTGTTGTTACGTGGCTTGGTCCGTGGATGGTTGATGCTGATTTACGAGTATTGGTTGACGCACCACTAGAAGTACGTGCTAAGAGAATCTCAAACCGAGATGGAATGAGTTTAGAACAGGCTAAGAAGCATGTTAAAGAAAGAGACGAAGAAAACCACCAACGTTATTTGAAAGTTTATGGAATTGATATATATAATTATACCATATTCGACTTACGCATAAACAATGCGAAAATAACTCCAGAACAGAGTACAAAAGTTGTTCTTGACTACTTAAAAAAGAAGAAGTTATTATAGAAAAAAACAAATAATATTAAAGCACGAGTATCATGAGCAGTGAAAAAATTGAAGAATTAGTTTCAAATGCAATTATTATAATAAACAAACCATGCGGCCAAGCCAGCCAGGAAAGTACTACTTTTGTAAAAAAAATTGTTGGTGCAAAGCGTGCAGGCCATGCAGGCACTCTTGACCCAAATGTTTCTGGAGTTTTACCAATTGCATTAGGAAGAGCTACAAAGCTGCTTAGGTATGTTGCTTGTAAAAACAAAACTTATATTGGCATAATAAAATTTAGAAACATCCAAAGTGAAAATGAAATAAAAAAATTATTTGAAAAATTCACTGGAGAGCTCATACAAACACCACCAAAACAAAGCGCTGTTAAAAAGGTGCCAAGGAAAAGAACTGTTTATTCACTCGATTTATTGGAAATTTCAAAAGAAAATCCGCGACTTGTATTATTTAAAACATCTGTTGATGCAGGAACATACATAAGAACGCTTTGTGAAGATATAGGTAGGCTTGTTGGTGGAGCAAGGATGTATGAATTGCGACGCATTGCTGTTGGCAGAATAACTGAAGATAATGCATTTACAATGCACGATTTAGTTGATGCAGTTTGGATCTGGAAAAACAAAAATGACGATTCACTTCTGCGAAAAATGCTCAGAGCACCAGAAGAGTTCATTAGTTTGTCGAAAGTTTATATAAAAAAAACTGCACTACATTCTATACTAAATGGAGCACAGATAATGGCACCAGCCATAGAAAATATAGGTAATGTTCAGCAAAGGGAGAGAGTAGCTATTTATTCAGGAACTGTTTTTGTCGGAGTTGGTATAATGCAGATTCCAGGAAAAGAATTTAATGAAAAAACTAGAGATATGGTGATTAAGGTCGAAAGAATACAAATGAAAAAAGAATAGATTAACATTTCCTCCAGATAGCAAAAAAGTTAAACGTAGATAATTTCCAATCTCGCGAGCGTTTCTCGAACTACCTCATCTATCCCAATTTCTTTTTCTATTCTATCAACATTCTCAATCTTTGCCATTGTGTTTGGATGTTTTGTTGCAATCAGAGAGCAGCAATCTTTATACTGCTCAATTGATATATCATAAGTTTCGATTTTCTTAGCTAAATCAATTATTTCAGCTTTATCATAGCTGGTCAAAGGTCGATAAATTGGCAGGTTAGTTATTGTATCTGTCGCATATAAATTATTAAGTGTTTGTGATGCAACCTGTGCAACTGCATCGCCAGTTACAATGCCAAGATAATTTTTATCACGACATAGTTTTTCAGCCAATCGCAGCAAAAAGCGTTTGAACACTACAAGCTCATTCCTGCTCTGCATATCAAATGTTTTTTTGTAGAATTCGAAATAAGGCAAAACATATAATTGCATTTGGATTGGTGCATACTCTTTTAATTTTTCCAAAATTTTCATGAGTTTTGAGTTTTTGATATTACTAAACTCATTTTCATGTGCAACATGTAAAAAATCTACTACACAACCCCGTTTCATCATAAGCCAAGCTGCAACCGGAGAGTCAATACCTCCAGAAAAAAGGCAGAGTAGTTTTCCGCTTGTGCCAGCAGGTAAACCACCTAAACCAAATATTTTGTCTGATAAAACTAGTACTTCAGTGTTTAATACTTCGATATGAATTCGCATCTCTGGTTTCTTTAAGTCAACATTAAATCCATTTGCTTCAAGCCACTGTCCAATTTCTTTATTAATTTCTATTGATTTAAGCGGAAATGATTTATCTGCGCGCTTTGTTTCAAGCTTTATTGTTTTGTTTTTATAAATATCAGCAAAATTCAGTACTTCTTTTTTTAGGATATCAATATTTTTGTTAACTGAAATGCCAAAAGCAATCCACTGAATTGCAAATACTTTTTTAAGTTTTGAGAGTATTGAATCAAGAGATGAATCCTTGCTTAATTCAATTATTAAGCGACTGGCTCGTTTACTTATAGTAATGTACTTCTCATTTTTAAGCGTTTTTTTTATATTTTTTATCAGAGTTGCCTCAAATACTGGTCTATTCCTTCCTTTGAGAGCAATCTCGTTATAGTGAATTACTATTATATTTGCACATATACTTGCAGATTCGCTCATTGAAAAACCTGTCTTCAGAAATAGAATAAGAGAACTATTGCTCAAGTGCCTCAAGCGCTTCTTCATTCTTATTAGTTGACATCACTAATACAAAAGACTTGCCATCTCTTATAGCACTTCCATAGGCATATCTTATATTAACATTTGCATCTGCCAATCTTTTACCTATTTTTTCTGCAACACCTGGTTTGTTTTTCAAAGTTAGGACAAGAACATCATCTTCTTTTCCTTTATAACCTAAAGTTTTTAGTACATCCATAGCTTTAAGATTATCTGAAGTGAGCATCATAAAATAAGCCTTCCCGGCCTGACCATAAGCACACAATGCCTCAATATTAACTCTGTTTTTTGCAAATGCTGCAGCGACATCAGCTAATACGCCTTTTTTATCTGGTGTTTCAAAGTACAGCTCTCTTTCAAGTTTAACTTCCATATGCACACCTCCTTGATTTTGCTAATACAACTAAAATTTAAATAACCTACTGAACAATCGCATTTTTAATTTCTCGTCGTAAATACATTATGAATTCCTATGCATCTACGACGGAAATTAATAAACAGATTTTTTTCTTCTTTAGTTTTTTTAAAGGTATCTTTTCAAACTCTTATTTCGAAGAAACCCGGAGAGGAATTTATTAGTTTATGCTGCGAGCAAGTTTGCGATAGATGAGTAACCTATAGTAAACACAAACAAAAAACGCCGAGGGCAGGAAAATCACTTTCCTGTTTCCAGTCGCGTCTCTTGCAGCAAGACTCGAGACTTCCGGACTCAGGATACTTTTGAACCTGCAATCCACAAGGGAACACGCTAACCAGTTTTCTGTTTTTGGTTTCCAGGCTTGCGCCAAAATAGTTTCCAGTTTTCAGTTTCGTACACGACACGAGACTCAAAACTCAAAATAGGAAACTCTTGTGTGCGCACTACCAGGTTATGCGACCTCGGCAAACATTCATGGATAATCCGTAGTTATATAAGCACATAGAAAACTATTTAATTGTTCAATTTATAATAAATGCAGTCTCTATTATTATTGCGAGGTGTTAAAATGTCTAATTTAGAAACTTTCTTCAATGAGTGCATCAAAAAAACCGATCCAGAAGTATCTTCTATAATCCGTAAAGAAATAGAACGAATGAGCGATGGGCTTGAACTTATACCTTCTGAGAATGTAGTAAGTCTTGCCGTGCTAAATGCACTAGGTTCTGTTTTTACAAATAAATACTCTGAAGGTTATCCAAAAAAAAGATATTATGGTGGTAATGAAAATGTTGATGAAGTGGAGACACTTGCAATTGAACGTACTAAAAAATTATTTGGTGTTCAGCATGCAAATGTCCAGTTATATTCTGGCAGTCCTGCAAACATGGCTGTCTATCTTGCAGTTTGTCAGCTAGGTGATGTTATAATGGGTCAGAGTTTACCAGCTGGGGGGCATTTAACGCATGGGTGGAAGGTAAACTTTTCTGGATTATTTTACAAAAGCGTTCAGTACCATGTTAAACCAAATGGATATATTGATCTAGAGGAAGTAAGAAAACTCGCATTAGAGAGTAAACCAAAACTTATCTGGTGCGGCGCAACAGCATATGTACGTGAATTTCCATTTGAAGAACTTGGAAAAATTGCTGATGAGGTCGGTGCTTATTTTGCTGCAGATATTGCACATATTGCAGGATTAATTATTGGCGAAGCGCATAAAAGTCCTGTACCATATGCGCATATTATTACTACAACCACCCATAAGACTTTAAGAGGACCAAGGGGTGCAATAATCATGGTAACGCAAAAAGGACTGGATAAAGATCCTGAACTTGCAAATAAAATTGATCGCGCAGTATTCCCAGGACTGCAAGGAGGACCACATGATCACCAAACAGCAGCAATCGCAGTTGCATTAGGAGAGGCGATGAAACCAGAATTCAGAGAGTATGCGCATCAAATAGTAAAAAATGCTAAAGCACTTGCAGCTGCTCTTATGAAGCGCGGTATGAAATTAGTTTCGGATGGGACAGATAACCATATGATGCTGATTGATCTCACTGCAGAAGGAAAAGGAAGAGGCATATTCATACAAGAAGCACTTGATCTCGCAAACATTACACTAAATAAAAATACAATACCAGCAGATCCATCATCTCCATTTTATCCAAGTGGTGTTAGATTAGGCACTCCTGCAGTAACTACACGAGGGTTAAGAGAAAAAGAAATGGAGAGTATAGCAGAGTGGATTGTAAAGGTTATTAATCAGATTAAAAACTATAAATTACCAGAAGATAAAGCTCAAATCAAAGAATATCTGGAAAAATTCAGAAATGAGATTAAAAACGATGGTGTTATCTTACAAGTTAAAAAAGAAGTTTTAGATTTGTGCAAAAAATATCCGCTGTATAAAACTCTTGATTATTAAAGTTGGTAGGTAGAAAAATTAATTTAATTGCGACTGTCGGGGCTCGAACCCGAGTCATAGGCTTGGGAAGCCTAGATCCTACCATTATCCGTAATCAACCTATATCTAACACTAGACTACAGTCGCATCTCTTAAACAAAAATAGAAAAAAATTATTTCTTTCTTTTTTTCTTTTTAGGACCACAGCGGATACAACCAATTCAGTTCACCTCAGTTTATCAAATTGCATAGATAAGATTATTACTTAAGAAAACTATTTTAATCCTAATGGTAGTAAATATCTCATGCCTTTACAAATACTAGATTTTTTCAACTCTCTACCTGGTGGCAAAGAGGTTTCAGCTGCAGCATTGTTTTTAGTTCTAACAGTTATATTTTTCATTGCTATTAAAATAATATTTTTCATTCTATCTTTTCTTGCTAAAAAAACAAAAACTACTTTAGATGATGAAATAGTAAAACAAACAAAGAAATTTTTTTACTATATTGGTGTCTTAACAGCACTTTATCTCTCAATTTCTGCTTACTACCCTAATACAGAGATTGAAGGGGTTCAGCTAGGAGTGCTATACATTCTTAGCATAATGGTAATTTCAGCATTTTGGATAAATGGTATGATCGATGTTGTATTGATTTGGTATGCAAATGAAATAATGCCAATTAAAAAAAACATCCAAACAAAAAATGTTTTTCCGTTTGTCCGCAATGTTATAAAGATTATTATATACCTCGTATTTGTAATAGCAATACTTGGCAAGTTAGGAATTGAAGTAGTACCACTTATTGCTGGTTTGGGTATTATCGGATTGGCCGTTGCTCTTGCTCTTCAGGATACATTAGCGAATTTCTTTGCTGGTCTGTATATACTAGCAGACAAACCATTTAATGAAGGGGATTACATTCGTTTGGAGAATGGAATGGAAGGTACTGTAAGCACAATTGGATGGAGAACAACAAAAATAATAATGCCACAAAAAAATGAAGTTATTGTTCCAAATTCAAAGTTAACACGAGACATAATAGTAAATTATCATCCGCCATCTAGAATAATTGGCGTAGTTGGAGAGATCGATGTAAGTTATAAAAATGATGCCAAACGAGTAGAGGTCGTTATTCTTGAAGCACTTAAGTTAGTACAAAAGAAAAATCCGAAAATGTTAAGTGACGAACCATGGATTAGACTTGATAAATTTGGAAAGAATTCGCTAATATTTAAATATGGTTACTTGGTAAAAAATTTTGAGTCACAGGCATCAGTATCGAACGATGTTAATACAGCGATATTATATTCTTTAAAAAAGAATAAAATTATTATATTCTCTTAAAAAGAATAAAATACAAGAAATTTTGTTAAGCGCCCTTCTCTAATTTTTTGAACATTTTTACAATCTTTGTCTTTACAGTAACTGGAATTGGTACTGCAACTTCTATGAGCTCAACAGTTACCTGGTCCTTTGCCTCGTCAACTTTTGTAACCTTTGCTTTTTCTCCTTTGAATGGACCTGAAATCATTTCAACTATATCGCCTATTTCAATAGATGCAAGTGGCTCTTTCACAACCTTTATTAATTGAGATATTTCATCAGATGTTATTTGCTTCTTGAGAAGTCCTTTAACATGCTTTACTTTTTGGATTAGTTTCACAATGCTATTCTCTTCAAGCCCTTCAACAAATAAATATCCTTTAACATTTTCTATATTAGCAACAGTATAGATTGGTAATTTCTCAGCTCGCGCCTTTCTTGATAGCATTTCTGCAACCATTTTTTCTTGCCCGGATGTTACACGAATAGCATAGATCATAGAAAAACCTTTTATAATTGAGCGAGCACTAAAGAGATAATAATACCTAAAATTCCCATTATAATAACTCCAATGGCAGTAACCTTTGCTACTTTTTTAAACTCATCATCTGTTGGTTTTCTCGAGATATATAAAATACGTTTGCATCTCTCTATTAATTCACTAATGTTCATGATATGCTCTCCAGTTTCATCTTAACATTTTAACCAATTATATCAATATCCAAATTTTCAATTTCTGGCATCTGTGGTTGAAAGTCGAATTTTGGGAATCTAACACCACCTGCTAGTACTACAAGTACGCGCATGGCAGATTTTTTAATGTTTTCCTCAACACGAGCACCCCAGATTATATGTGCATTTGAACTGATTCTTTTCGAAGTTTCTGCTACAACGTATTCAGCTTCTTTCAATGACATATCTTCACCACCAATTATGTTAATAAGGGCTCGTGAAGCTGAACTAATATCTGCATCAAGCATTGGAGAATTAAGTGCAGTTTCAACTGAAATTCTTGAGCGCTCTTCGCTTTTTGCATCAAGCGTAGATTCGCCAAGACCGATTACTGCAAATCCTCCATCTTTTAATATAGTTCTTAAATCGGCAAAATCAACATTAACCAATCCTGCTTTTGTTACTAATTCTGTAATTCCTTTTACAGAACTTGCAAGAACCTCATCACATACTTTAAATGCAGTATTAAGAGGGAGATCAGGTGCAAGACTTAAAAGCCGGTCATTTTTTACAACTATTAGAGTATCAGTATGTTTTTTCAATTTTTCTAATCCTTGTAGTGCATTCTCAATACGTACTTTCCCTTCTGATGAAAACGGCAATGTAACTACTGCTACAGTCAATGCACCTGCAGATCTTGCTTGTTCTGCGATAAGAGGCGCGCTTCCAGTACCAGTGCCACCTCCAAGTCCACATGTAATAAATACAAGAGATCCATCTTTGACTAATTCTTTTATTTCTTCTATACTTTCTTTTGTAGCCTCTTCACCTATTTGTGGATTGCTACCTGCTCCTCTTCCACCAGAGACTTTTTTTCCAAGTATCAATTTTTTGTTAGCACGCACTTTTAAAAGATGTTTTGCATCAGTATTCATTGCAACTAGGTTCACTCCGCTTATCCCCATTTCAAATAATCTATCAAGTGTGTTGCTTCCACTTCCACCTGCTCCAATGATTACAATTTTTTGTTTATTCGCTTCTAAAAATTTAAGTATTTCCTCATCTTCGGCGCCTTTTGGTATTTTTGGTGTCTCTGAATGCAGATTTGAATAGTGGTTTGGTTTAGTAGTTTCTGAAACAATTATTGATTCTTCTGGCATAGGCATACACCTAAAAAATTCTTAATTAGTTTTTTCACTTTTTTATTATTTTATTTTACTTACACTTTTTATTTATAACAAAAGATATAAAAGATAAACGCCCCCACCGCGAAAGTCAGTCTTCTGTTTTGATTCAAAAGACATTTGAACGCGGGTTACAACCTCCGCAGGGTCGCGTCCTATCCAGGTTATCCACAACAGTTTTCTTTTTTTCAAAAGAAAGAAAATGCGGCTTTAGACTATAGGGGCGTGCAGTAAATAACATTTAAATAGGTATTTATTAAAATAAGTTTCTTTACTGTTATAGAAGGATCTTAGAATAGGGTATAGATTTTATGAAGAGATGTACAAGCTGCGGACGAGAAAGCAAAAAATTTGTTGAGTTCCCATGCCCAACGTGTGGAGAGCACCTGATTAGATGTTATGACTGTCGTCAGAATAAAAATGTTTACACCTGTAAGTGCGGATTTGAAGGGCCGTAAATATTACAACTATCAAAAGTGAATAGTATGGAATACAATGTAGCAGCAAATGTTAAGATTTACCTAGATGATATTAGAAAAATTGATTCTGTCAAAAACAAGATTCAGAAAATTGCAAAGGTAAATAGTTTTAAGGAAGAGGATGTTGGTTTTGGAATAAAGATCCTTCGTGCTTTAATTCTTTTTAATGATGAAAAAGGTGGGCTTGAGGAATTAGAACAAAAAATAAGAAACATTCCAGGTGTAAGTGAAACTCAGGTTGATGATGTTAGTCGAATATAAACTAAATTTTTAATGTAATAAAATGAGAATCTATTTGAACGCTTTTCTGCTGTTCAAATCTTCTCATAATAACAGTTGCAAGGAAACCCACTAACTTGTTGGTGGGAGGAATTGCGACATAACACTTATAAGGTTTCTCAAATATAAATGTTTGGTATGCAATGAGAAAAGTTTTGGTATTAAACCCCATGCAATTTACATTGAAAAAATCCAATCTGCTAGAACAACTTTTCTCTGAATATTTGAGGATTTCA
>JBGFRY010000033.1:0-6984 GCA_041694845.1 Microcaldota archaeon | reverse complement strand
TCTCTAACAATATTATTAACAGTAGCTAAAAATGATTCAACACTTTTTTCGAATCAGTGGACACTCTAACAGATGCCGATAATGAAGAAACACGAAAATTCAATTCTCTTCGCTTTCCACATCTGCTCATATACATATTTTAAGTTTAACTCTTTAAATCTTTATGTATGGTCACATATAGAGTTATTATTCTTGATTGGGGGGATACAGTATGCGACGCAACTAATACTTATAATACAATTCGCGACCAGATTCCAGCCATTTTTTCCAAATACGGAATAAAAATAAGCCCAGAAGAATATGTAAACCTCTCATATAAGGTACGCAATAATTTACGACAAGAACTCAAAGGAGATATCAAAAGACATTCTCCCGGCCTTCATGAGAAAGAGATAGCAAAAGAGGCTGGCAAGAGCATATCCGAAGAAGAAGCACGGATTATAGACGCCGAAATACTCGAGCTTTTTTTGAGTAATCTTTGTGCGAGAACTGGGGCAGAAACATTTTTGCAGGAAGCAAAAAAAGCTAACAAGAAGATTATGATCATCTCGAATTCTAACAGGGCCAGGTTATTTGCAGAGATAAATGCCTTGGGTTTCATGAAGTATTTTGATAAGGTGATATGCTCGCAGGAGTGCGGATACGAAAAATCAGATTTGGTACCGTATGTCATAGCATTAGAAGAAGCCACCAGAAATAAATGGATAAAATCAATCTCAGATATATTGGTTGTCGGCGACAGAGAAGAGGAGGATGGCTCTGCAAGAAGATTAGGTATAGAGGTATATATCATTAATAGGAATGAACCTCATGCTTTCGCTGAATTGATGTCGAGGCTATGAGAACATATCTCAAAATCATTGTTCCTTTTATCTGGTAAGGGCAAGAAGCCCAAAAATGGCTAACAGACTTTACCCTAATCTAGCTCTTCCTACACTTGCAGCAGTTCTCAGAGACAAATGCCAAGTCGAAATACACGATGGAGATGGTCGCTTATAGGCTGGCGATCTATTTAATTAATGTGTTAAAAGAAGTTCGAAACTACTAGCCTCATTCTAATCACAATGTTTAAATAATTATCCTTCCATAGGATAATCCTATTGGTGGATAATATGAAGTTTTATAATCGGGAAGAGGAACTCAAGGCGCTGCAAGAAACAGTAATGTCCTCTGGTCCATCCATGATAGTGATAAGTGGCAGGAGAAGGGTCGGTAAGAGCAGACTTGTAAAAGAATTTCTAGCCAGGAACAAAGGGTTGGAAATCCTCATCGTCCCAAAAGAGGAAAGGCAGTCAGCTGCCGACTTCGCCAAACTTTTTGCCACTACAAGCTATACACCCACATTCAATACAATCAAGGAGGCACTAGGCTATTTCTTCACCAATTCAAAGGATCGCATATTATGCCTAGACGAATTCCCTAATTTTCTTGAGGTTAATCCATCAATACCATACGAATTGCAACTGCTTTGGGAAATCCACAAGGAAAAGACAGATAAGATACTCGTACTTTCAGGTTCGTACGTTAGCATGATGGATAAGATATTCACAATGCAAAAGGCACCGCTTTTCAACAGAGCAACGCTAAAATTCGTGCTGCAGCCGCTTAAAGCAGACGTAGTTTGGGCCATCCAACGCGATTTAGGGACTACTGACCCAGAAAAACAGATTGAAAACTATTGCATTTTCGGCGGCATTCCATATTACTACGAGCTTCTGGACAAGCCATCAATAAAGAAAGCTGAGGATTTATTTTTTGGCATCGGCCAATTAAGGGAAGAAGGACAGGACATTCTACGCCAGGAGTTCGGATCAGCGTATAAGAAATACTTCTCAATACTGGAGGCGATCGGAAATGGTCTGGTTTCTGCCGGAGAAATAGCGAATAAAATGGGTATACCACAGACCACGCTTTCCAAATACATGCAATCGCTGCAAAACGATTTCAAATTAATAGGAAGAATCGTGCCATTTGATCAAAACATATACAGGAGCAAGAAGGGAATATACGTTATAAAAGACAATCTACTAGCGTTCTGGTTTAGCTACGTCTACGGAAAAACTGTTGTGCCAGGCAGGAACGAACTGAACAATTTTTTCAGCAAGCGATTCGAATTTCTCTGCTCAGAGTTTTTAGCTGATTGGCTCTGCACAAAAGGCGAAAGAGTAACGAAAACCGGCAGATGGTGGGGTTCGATCGAAGTAGAAAAAGGAAAGTTCGAGCAACGCGAGATTGATTTAATCATAGAAACAAATAAAGCGTTTTATATTGGAGAATGTAAATGGAGCGACAACAAAATAGGAGAAAGTGAGCTAGAACATCTAAAGCAGTCGGCAAAAGCTCTGAAAACAAAGAAACCTGTAAAATTGGTGCTGTTCAACAAGAGAGGATTCGCGATAAATGAAGGAAAGGATATGCTGTTGTTTGATGTTGAAAGAATAGTGAAAGAGAGTTGATTTATCAGACAGTCTAGAGTAAAATACGTTGTCGCTTAATTCGTAAACTAAACAAATAGATACCTGACTTTCGCAATTACAGCCTAAACTAATTTTTATAACGAATCGCTTTCGAGAGCGAGCGCGCTAATTTTTTTGTTTGGAACAAACTGCTAAAACTAACTGGCGAAAGCGAAGAAACGCGCTCGATTGTCGCCACTATCGAACGATAATGGAAGAATTTACGAAATTTTGGTTACTTATGGACCCTATAAGTTACTTATGGGGGGTATAAGTAACTTTAAAAATCTTGCTTTGCATATATGTTGTTATGTTATTCGATCTAAAGCCAAAAGAAGAGATTAGAGACTTCTTCAATTACAAAGAAGAACTGGATTATTTTGTCAGATACTTGACAGATAAAAGTACAAGGATGATAATAATACGAGGACTACGCAGAACTGGAAAAAGCAGCCTTCTTAGAGTAGGACTTCGTAAGTCAAAACTCAAATTTGTTTTAGTCGATGTAAGGGAATTAACTTCTCTCAGTAGGCGCTCTTTTGAATCAAAACTTTTAGAAGAGCTTAGATCCATCAAGGAGTTGCCAGACTCTTTAATGGAGAGAATAGAAGCTGTAGATGCAGGCATTCGTATTTCTCTTAAAAATGAAGAAAGTATATGGAAAATCCTAAAACAACTTAACCCAATTATCGCGGTTGATGAAGCACAGATGCTTCGTGGAACTGGTGTAGAAGCCTTTTTTGCCGCTGTTTACGATAATACAAAATGCAAAATTGTGTTAACTGGTTCTGAAATCGGTGTTTTGGAAGAGTTTCTTGGGAAAGATAATCCTAAAGTCCCTTTATTTGGAAGGGCGTATACAGAAATCAAAATGCATTCTCTAACCCAGGATAAATCAAAGGAATTCCTTGCTCTCGGATTTAAAGAAATTAATAAGTCTATTCAAAAAATCACTATAAATAAAGCTTTGAACGAATTAGACGGTATTGTTGGGTGGCTTGCGATGTTCGGTCATCTTTCTCTTTCTTTGGACCTAGAAAATGCACTAAAAAATGCTATGATTAATGGGGCTAAGTTAGCTTATTCAGAACTCGAATCATTTTTGGGATCGCGGTTGCCAGCCAAAAAGCGTTATCTAGTTTTACTTAGCATATTAGCAGAAAAAAATATTGGTTGGGTGAACCTAAAGCGTGCTCTTCAGATAGAACTAAAGGAAAGCATATCTGATCCTCAATTTACCAATTATTTAAATTCTCTAAAGGATTATGGGTTTATTGTTCATTCTAAAGATGTTTATTCCATCCCAGATCCGTTACTTAGAAAAGCACTTAAGGCCGGTATAAGTAACTTATAGGAAGTGGAAGTAGAAGTCGTTGTTGACTGAAAGGCATTAGATTAGGGCGGCTAGGCTGCATTTGAATTTCTGGATGCTTTAGTTTTTGGTTCAAGCACATTAAACTTATCAGGTGCAAGGTTATCAAATGATGTGAATTTGTAAAATTTAATCTCATTATTTGTAACTGGAACAATAACTTCTTTTCTAAGTTTTATTGCATTTGCTATCATTTCGTATGTGTTGACTTCACTTAACCTCTCTTTTATCATCGCACTTTTCTCTTGTCGTTCTACTTTGCTAAGACTATCTCTTTTTTTAAGCATTTTTGTTTATTTATGATCCCGCTATTCATGATGCGAAGATCTGTAGAAGAAAGGATAACTTATTACGAAGCTTTTCAAGATACGATATTTGAAATTGAAAGGGATGGACTGTTGTTAGTGCCGTCTTCTGAGTATTCAATAGTTGCATTTTATGGAGACCGAATTTTTAAGCCAGAAGAATTACCATTAAGAGTGATGGCATGGTCTCCATGTTTCAGACGTGAGGCAGGAGCTCATGGAAAGGATACACGAGGCATATTTCGAGTAAAACTCATCTTACATCTCTAGTTCAAGAATTTATGAGCACGCTAGGCCTTCCTACTAAAGCAGTAATCGTAGCAAGCTGGGAAATGGACAAAAGAGCAATAAAACAAGTTGATATTGAAACATGGTTGCCAGCACAAGGAAAATATAGGGAGACACATTCCATAGCTACAGTCGGAACGTGGATATCAGAGAAACTTGGACTTAGATATGGTATTGAAAAAGCGCCTAAAGAGTTGGTCCAAAATGTTTATGCGACTGCGGTGGCAGTACAAAGAGTTCTCTGCGCGATTGCGGAGAATCTCTATGAAATAAATAGAAGCATTATATATCTATTATCATTCCATCATAACCGTATTCAATATTAAATTCTGGAAATTTTTCTTTTGAAATTTTATTTAATTCATCATGATTCAGGCCAAAAATTTCTTCAATATGAGTAATAATAATCCTTTTGCTCCAATTTCCTTTGCATGGTCTAACATTTGTTCAAAGCAATCTTCTTCTTTTGAAAGATCAATGAATTTTCCAATAGACCGATCTTTATAGTACAAATGATGTGCTATAAACACTGCAGCACCTTTTGCAGATTCGTGAACTTGGAGACCATGATATTCACAAGGAGCATAAACAAGCTTTTTACTATTTATCTTATCTTTTATTATAAAGTAAAACCCTTTGGTTGGATTGATGAGAATTGGCTCTACACTTATATGACCAAAGTCAAGGATTTCATGTTCATTAAAAATATTCAATTGTATGATTCTAAGTTTATTTTAATAATAGTCTAAAAAAGACCTACATAAGAATTTCTTAAACATGTCTAACTGGTTTTTCGAAATGTAAACATCGATGGGTTTTTTGGTGCCGCCAGTTAAATCACGATTAAGCTGCTCTATTACTCTTAATCCAAAAGTATGGTCTGGATGCCAGTGCATTAGGATTATGCGGTCTATTTTTTGAATTTTTTCAGCGTTCAACTGATATCTTATTTCTTCAGGGGCATCAAATAATAAATTCACATCATAGTTGTAGAGACAACAGCCAGTTTTATAATATGGTTTTCCGAGTTCTCTGGCCTGGATACAAGTGGTACAAAAACAACAAGGTCGGGGTGGTGCAAACACTCCTCCAGAACCTAATAAATTGAACTTCATTCATCATTCACCGCGATATCTAAAACAGTTTAATTGAACTGAATAATCGCATTTTTAAACAATTTTTTTTAGTTTTTTTAAAGGTATCTTTTTAAACTCTTATTTTGAAGAAATCAGAAGAGGAATTTCTTAGTTTATGCTGCGAGCGAGTTTGCGATAGATGAGTTTTTATTTACTTTCGGAAGCACTATATGGTTGACAGCCTAATCTACATTCTAACGGTTAATATTTTTTCCAACTGCTTTTCATCCATCAGCTTTTTCTCTATTATAAGACTCTTGAGAGAGATACCTTTTTTATAAGCTTCAACAACAAGCTTTGACAGTAGGGAATAGCCCAAATAAGGAGTTAATGAAGTTGCATATACAAAAGAGTTCTCGAAATTTTCTCTTACTTTTTTCTCATCTACTTGCAATCCATCTATACATTTTTCCCTAAACATTTTTGTAGTATTTTTTAAAAGATCTAATGATTGTATTAGACTATATCCAATCAAAGGGGTGGCAAAATTAAGCTCAAGCTGCGATGAGTTTGCTGCCTGTACTATCGCAAAATCATTACCAATTACTTGAAAACAAACCATGTTCACTGCTTCTGGTAGTGAGGGATTAATCTTTCCAGGCATTATGCTTGAGCCTGGCTCTACTGCTGGCAGAACAACTTCAGCAATCCCACTCTTTGGACCAGAAGAGAGTAGACGAAGATCATTTGCAATTCTATTCACTGTTGTTGCATAGAGTCGAAGAGAAGAAGAACTTGCAAGAAAACTATTCATATTATGAGTAGTTTCAACTGAGCTCTCTGCAATCTTTAGTTCTAACCCAGTTTCTTTGTTTAAGTATCTTACTATTGTTTCCTTGAATTTTGGGTGAGTGTTTATCCCAGTTCCAACAGCAGTCCCCCCAATCCCTAGTTCATTTAATAATTCGATTGCATATTCTATTTCTCTTCTATCTTTTTTAATTGCAATAGCATATGCTTCAAACACTTCACCATATGAAATTGGAACAGCATCCATTAAATGTGTTCTTCCACATTTTATTACATTTCTATATTCTACGGATTTTTTTAGGAATATCTTTTCAAGCAATTTGATTTCGGTAAGTAGATCTCTAATCAATTTTAAGCATACCAAGCGTATTGCACTTGGAGTAACATCATTGCTGCTTTGGCCTTTGTTTACATGATCGTTTGGATGGACTGGTTTATACTCACCTTTTTTACCTCCCAATAGTTCATTAGCACGGTTTGCAATTACTTCGTTTACGTTCATGTGCATAGGAGTACCTGCACCTGCTTGAAATGCATCAAGAATAAATTCTCTATCGAATTTTCCAGCAAGTATCTCATCACATGTCTTCACGATTGCATCAGCAATTTTTTTGTCAAGCACACCTAATTCTTTGTTTGCAAGAGCTGCTGCTTTTTTTATAAAAACATATGCATAG
>JBGFRY010000007.1:0-6987 GCA_041694845.1 Microcaldota archaeon | reverse complement strand
CAGTACGCATTAAAATATGCGAATGGTGCATTGAACCAAATAAAAAATACTTCCTCAAAATCAAATCTGAAACCTACTTTTTACCTCCACGGTCAGGATCAAATGAGCCTGAAAATAAGTCTTATACAATGTATGAGATTACAGACAAAGAATATTCAGAAGAGAAAAAAATAAAATATAAAACACCAGCAAGTTATTGGATTGGTGGATAGATCTCTAATAATTCCAGTACTTCTCCAATTCCCAGCCGCTTACTGCTTTTATGCTTTCTTTGTATTCTATTAGTTTCATTTCTAAGTAATCACCTAAGAGTTCTGGTGGCATTATTCCTTTTATAAATTTTGGGTCAGATTCGAGTGCTTCTATTGCACCATATAAAGATGTTGGAAGTTGGTGTATCTTTCGTTTTTTTGTTTCTTCTCTTTCATCTACTGCCTCTCCTGGCTCAATCTTATTTTTTATTCCATCAATGCCTGCTGCAATAATCACAGAAATCGCAAGATAAGGATTGGCAGATGGATCAGCAGCAGCATAAACAATGCGTCTTTTTTCTTTTATATTCTTCTTTGAATAAGGAATTTGAACTATTGCTTTTCTGTTTATCTTGCTCCAACCATTTATTTTTGGATCAGCAGCCAATCTTTTATAAGAGTTGGTAGTAGGCATTGCAAACAGTGAAATTGCAGGTGCATGTTCAATTAACCCACCTATGTAATAGCGCGCAGTCTGTGATAGCTGCGCATATTCTTCGCTGCCATCATAAAATATATTATTATCTGCGCTTTTCCAAAGGCTTTGGTGTATCCCAAGTGCAGAACCACGCTCACCTTCAATTGGATATGGCATAAATGTTGCTGAACTATTTGTTGCATTAGCCATATTGCGAACAAGGAATTTTGTTGTTATGAGTGCATCTGCTGATGTTTTGAGAGAAAGATCACGTATAGTTATATCCTGTTGCCCTGTTTGCGAACGACCATGCCTATGTGATTCGACAGGATAACCAAATGCATCTTCTAGTGTCTCAGAAATTTGTATGCGTGCTGGATACATTGAATCATAAGGTTGTACTACATAAGATCCTTTTCCTCTTGTTGATAATGCTGATGGGCTCCAATATGCCTCTCTTGAGTCCATTAATGTTCCTGCTCCACGACCAGTACTTGTTCTATCTGTTGTTGCTGTGTCAAACAGATAGAATTCAACTTCAGTTCCTATCCTAGCATTCTTAACACCTAATGCCTCAAGATTTTTTTCTACTCTGTCTATTACATATCTTGGATCTTTCAAATAACACTCATTAGTTATCGCAACCAACACATCGCAGATAAGTCTAATTGTCGATACCTCCCAAGGTAGTCTTGCAACAGTATCAGGATCAGGTAATAATACGAGCTCTCCTTGTTCTGATTCACCAAATACTTCAAAAAGATCTGCTGCGCTTAACCCCTTTACAAATGTTGCTTCTTCTATGTCTTTATTCGAAACAGTGACTCTATGAAGAATACCGCGGATATCAGCAAAATGAAGGTCAACCCATCTTATTTCGTTAGTTGCTATGTATTTTAGCACCTCATCAATAGCGCCAGGCATATGATTCACCAATTAAAATAAAGAGAATAGGAATAAATAGTTTTCGTTAATTAACAATTCTATTAGCTTCTATTTGATGCTTTTAAACAGGGCAAGTAATTATGAGGTGCTTATATGGGTAGCAGACCGCGGAAATGGAAGAAAAAAAGGCGCATGCGCTGGAAATGGGTAAAAAAGAAAAGAAAACGTATGAAAAGAAGGGAAAGAAGACGCGTTGGTGAGCTATAGCATTCTCAACCTTCTTTTTTATATTAATAGATGCACTTAGAATTTTATGGATCAAATATTGGCTGCGGCTATTTCAATAAGGAATCCTGTTTTAGATACGCTAGCTATCTTAATACATGATGATATTACATTCGTTATCCTACTTTTGCTGTTTATTCTTCTTGGCGAACAGAAGTTATACAAACTAAAAAAAATAGCAATTGCCGCCATATTTGTAATTGTTCTTACAGTGGCATTAAAAAATCTCGTTAAAATAGAGCGACCTTGCGTAAATGAATTAACTAATATTGAATGTCCTGATGATTACTCTTTTCCTTCGCTTCATACTGCACTTACTTTCACTATTGCAACTGCATTTCTTCAACGCTCTAATTATATTTTCTATTTACTATTTTCCATTTTTGTAGCATTTACTAGACTATATCTTGGTGTGCATGGATTTTATGATGTTGCTGGCGGCTTTGTTACTGGTGTATTGGGATATTACATAGTCGACCTTTTTATAGAAGGAAATAAACAACAGATATTGCCTGTACTAGAAAAAAGAAGAAAGCAATTCCATATATTTTTAGGTCTTAGCTTGCTGGCATTTCTTCTCTTAGCTGGTAGGTTTTCATTTGTATTTACTCTTTCTGTAATAACAATCGTTGGTTCAGTAGTAGCAAACCAGTATTCACTTGGGCATCTAAAAGGAATTGACCAGATTAGAAATGCTCTTGAAAGGCCAGGCGTTCGTATAATGGGAATGGGTTCTGCGCTATATATACTTGGCATCTTAATCTTAGGAGCTACATTACAAGATCAAAACAAGATTGCAGGTGCTATTTTGATTTTTGCACTCGGTGATGGTGCTGCTACATTAATTGGTTTGGATTCTAAGCATCCGCTACCATGGAACAAGAAAAAAACAGCAGAAGGGCTTATAGGATTTTTCCTTGCTTCATTGCCTGCATACATTTTCATAGGACCGATTATCTTGCCACTTGCCCTGTTATGTGCAATAGTTGAAACGCTCCAGCTGGTTATAGATGACAACATAACTGTTCCTGTCGTCATTACTGCGTTCTTCCTACTGATTACCTGAGAATAACGCGCTCTTTTCTAAGATTTGGTTGTGGAGGCTTTGACAGCCTGTCCTTCAGAAAATGCTCAAAATGGGTATAATTAACCTTTGTTACGAGTTTGTGCCTTCCACCATCTCTGATGCTCATACGGCCGAGATTGTCGCAGTCTGCAGTTACGTTTTTAATTTCAACTTTATCAGGATTTTCTATTGCATAGATTATGAATGCATCAGAAACGTAGATACTCTTTAGTTCGTTCTTATTAATGTGCTCCAAAAAGAACTTGGCGTACGTTTTATCAGTGTGTTTGCGCGACAAATCAACGATGTTATTGTATATCCTCAGCTGTTCGATAGGATTATCCTTGAAATTATATCCGTTGCACAGTAACATTAGAGAAAACGCGTAATGCTCGAATGTTCTGTTATCTTTTTCTATTTCACCATGTTGCCTTCCTAGCATTCTCAAAACCTTTAAAAAAAGCTTTCCTTCTTCTTCGACAAGTTTGAGGAATTGTTGCGTAAAAATTTTGTTTGTATCATGATAGAGTTTCCACAAAGAAGCCATATGCGCAAGATACCGTTGAGCCCGCCAGTTTTTGAGTGTAGTGAGATAGGAAATGTCGAGAGTGAAATGCTTGCATACGTCCGCTGGTACTATCACAATATCGAGCTGTGATCCCAGAACATTTTGCGCTGCGAGCGCGTCGTGTGAGAAATTATGCTCGTTTTCACCAGTTCGCCCACCCATCATGTACAATGTTTTTATCCTTGCTACCGCATCAGGCTTTTTTTCCAGCAGCACTGCAATGTTCGTGAGTGGGGCTATGCTTGCAACTACAACATCTGCCAGCCCTTCCAACTGTTTTAACATTACTAAGGGCCAGTTCTTCACAATATATGGCGGCCCCCTGCGCTCGCTTTGTGGAGCTGTCCAAATCTCTGCGCCAGTAGTAAAGAGTGGCAGTTTTGTAAACAGCGCCCTTTCTTCGCCAATTGCCACGAGTGTATCGTAGTAACCTGCAAGAGCGAGCATGTGCTTCGCTATGCCAGCCCTTCCATCGACAGGTCCGTTTGTGACATAAACACCACTGAGATTGATTATTTCGGAATTCATTGCCAAGTAAAGAGCAATAGCATCATCGATATCCGTTCCGATATCAGTAGATAGCAACAGATTTATTTTCTTGGTCATTTCTAAACACCAAGTTTTGCCTTTAATTTTTCAAGATGTTGCCTTTGGCCCTTGAAGTCCTTCTCAAGTGTCATTTTTCTTCGAACCAACTTGGAGGGTATCTGCAACAATGTGTCAACAACATATTTCCCATTTTCTGACTTACCGATAAACTGAGTTGGCGCAAGTTGGTCCTTAACTTGCTGATAAAATTCTTTGCTCAGATGCGAGTATCGGCTTATCAAAAGCAGGTCTAAGAATTCGATGTTGCATCTTGAAGTGATTGCCTCGGCAGCTGCAGCTATTGTTTTTCCTGTTACCGCGTCGTTGTCAAACAGGAGGATACGCTTTCCCTCAAGTGTTTCTTTAAATATCGGGTCCATGGGGCAGTATACTCGTGAATCCCCAGTTCTCATTACCATAAGATCAAATGTGGGAAGATCAAATAGTGAAAATATGAAGGAAAGCCAGAGTCCCTTTTTCGCAATGCCAATCCCGACATCGTACGAGGGAACAAGTTCTTCAGCAGCTAGGCAGGCACTCTCAAGAGCACCCTTTTTGAGAGACCATGTTGATATCTCTCTCGGGTCAACGAGAAGGAGACTGCCAAATGCTTTCTGATGCTTCGGTCTAAGCCCATGTAAAAATAAGACAATGTCAATCGAGACTACCGACAGCTCGTGCACACCTGAAGGCGTAACGCAAGCAACCGGAAAAAGCTTGGAGCGGATATACTTGTCAAAGGCAATCTGAAACGCGAGAATCAATTTTGCCAGCTCTTCTGTTAACTCTTCCTTCTTGTAGTTCTGATCTTCCAGAGGCAGCTTTTCCACGCCTCTTTTATCTGACATTGTAACCACTCAATGAGTCTCGGATAGTATCTCCCACAATCCTAACAAATAAGTCTGCCGTACTGTGATGAAAATAAGCGATATTACTATCTACTATCAATATACCTGCATTTACCAATGGTTCATAAGCACTGACTTCACCCACTGCCTCATCAGAACATTTAATCTTCTCATTGTTGTACACAACACCAAGCAGGGTCGGGTTGTCCTCAGCTATCAGGCTTTTCACGCCAATATCATAACGCGTTGCTGTCACCTTGGAATGCACTTCCTGTGGTTGTACGGCAAACACTCCAGACATGGAATGGTGTAGGATAATGCTTGTTAAGTCAATGCTACGCCCGAGCTGTTCTGCCACCTGTTTTAAAACATCAATGAATTGCGGCATGAACCAGCTGAGTTTTGTCCCGGTTACCGAGGTATCCAAGAATACCGTTTTGATTGGGCGTTTACCTCTAATTGTATTAAAGGTCTTTTCAAGTATGTCACCAACAACCTCGCCTAGCCCGTCTATGAAATAGCTTGAGTAGAGCTTGACTGCGGAAAATGTGTGGATGTTGTCGGCATTGAATTTTTTCTTTTCCCAGTTTCCACCACCAATGGTTGCAGGTAGTTTTGCATACATCGCGCATCTGAACAGTGGCAGCGCGCCACGCATCGATATAAATAGGATAATAGGGCTGACGTCCTCAATTATCTCTCTCGTTCTTTTTGCAGCGTCTGCAAACGATAACAGCTCGCTCTTTGTAATACGGATAACCTGCTTTCCTTTGTATTCTTCTATCTCCTTTATCGGATTTGGTTCCTTAAAGCTCCAATTGTCTGGTGGTGCGAGTTTAAATTCCAATTTTAACTCTTGTCTCAAATCCATCTTTAACCGCTGTCTTAAGCATAGGCGCATGCCGCAGTTTAATGAGAGTTCCATACTATTTTCTAGTTAGCAAGTTTTTTTAAATGTTTCTATTTTTGGCTTTTTGTGAGTTATAAACAAGGAATGTATGCTTCTCAAATATTTATCTATCTTTGGATTGTTATTAGTATATGCCGATTCTTCTCTTTACTTCGAATGATATAGCGAGTGCAAACATTGCAGAAAAACTAATGACAATGGGATTTAAGCAAAAAGGAGAGAGAGAATGGCAGTATGGTAATGCAAAATTGATTGATACGCTTGCACCAACAGTGCTTGATGTGCCAACTAATTTTAAGACAGATTATTTACTGGTTCTCAGCTCACACAAGGCAAAGGAAGATAGAAGAATGTTAACAGTACATGTTCCTGGAAATTGGGATAGTGCTGATTTCGGCGGATCTCAAAGAACATTGAATAATGCTTACGCGTCTAAAATGACATCATTGATAAAGGAGCTTTACAAGCACAATCAAGAAACTGGTCTTAATTTCGAGGTAGTTTTTGAAGTTGATCATCATGGACCAACTTGCAATCTTTCGATTATCTTCATTGAAATAGGTAGCAGTGAAAACGAATGGAAAAACAAACTTGCAGGAGAAGTAGTTGCAAAAAGCATTGTGGGTTCAATAAACGAAACTAGAGATAAAAAGCTGAAAACAATTTTTGCTGTAGGTGGCGGGCACTATGCAACAGAATTTACTAGGATGGTATTGAGTTCTGAGTTTTATGTTGGGCATATTCTTCCAAAATACAAAATAGAATCTCTTTCAGATGATACATTTAAGCAGGCAATAGAAAAAAACGTTGAGAAAGTTGGAGAGGTTATAGTTTTAAAGACATTAAACTTAGCACAAAAAGATAAGGTAAAATTATTATGTGAAAAATTTGGGGTTGCATATTCCGAAATTTAGCAAACAAGAGCTTTGCGCCAAAATAAAATAACATTCTAAAAACGAAAAAAGCACAGAAGATCCTGTATGCAAACGTGAAACAAGAAAAAAAAGTAAAATTTTAGTGTCTGACCTTGCAGAGATAGTTTTACTCCAACAATATTTTCAAAAATCAGAAAGAGTAATGGAATGAATTGCTAATATTTTTGATAAAAGAGAAAAGAGTGAAGGTTATTTCTCCTCATATAAAAGAGGTTTCTAGGCCTCTACTTAAT
>JBGFRY010000019.1:0-6989 GCA_041694845.1 Microcaldota archaeon | reverse complement strand
CAAGCAATATAAATAAACCTTATAGATAATCTTCAGTAGTTCCGAACTTCTTTTAACACATTAATTGACTTCTTTAGAAATAATCTTGTTGTTTTGCCTATCAAAATTGCAATGTGATTAGTTCAGAAAATTCGATCTTGCGTTCCAGGCAAGACTCAGGACACGAGACACAATACCAGTGAGAAAAAGCATCAGTTTTTATTTACTTTCGGAAGTACTAATCTTATAGATTGTACATAAGAATAATCCCACTTACTATCATCAAGAACTGGAGCACAGATGCTGTAATACTCCTTTCTCTATGTAATCCTGGAATTAGATCAACAGAAGCCATATAGATAAAGCAGCCTGCTGTAAGTGGAAGGAGAAAGATCTCAATAGAATGAAAGGTAGAGATGAAAAAATATGTGAGTATGGCACCAATCACTGCTATAAGTGCAGAGAGCAGATTATAGAAGAGTGCCTTACTCCTGCTAAGACCAGCACGTATAAGAACACCGAAATCTCCTATTTCCTGTGGTATTTCATGAAGGATTATTGCAATAGTTACAGCAATACCAGTATTAATATCTGTCATGAATGAAACTGCTATTATTGCTCCATCCATAAAATTGTGAGCAGCATCTCCTATAAGATTCATATACGCAACTGGATGGATCTCGCAGCCATCTTCGTGACAATGGCGCCAGTGAAGAAATTTTTCTATGCAAAAGAATATTATAAAACCAATAAGAACTAGTAAAAAAACAAATTGCGGATTGTTTGCCTCTTCCAATGCTTCTGGGATGATATGCAAAAATGCGCTGCCAAGCATTGCTCCAACAGCAAAAGATACTAAAACAAAAACAAAATTTTGTAAGAACTCTTTTCTTAAACCAATAAAGATTATTCCGACAAGTGAGATAAGACTGACTGCAATTGTTGCTGCAATTATCTCAAAAAACATATACATATACAATCACTATTCACTTACTTAATTTACTCAAAAAATTTTAAAATAAAATCTTCTGCATATTTACTATTAAGATCATAAAGCCTTTTGATATGCTTTACTGCCAAATCAGGATTGTTCAATACAAGAGAGAATAACGTCATAAGTTCCTCAACTTCTGTGTTAATCTTTATTAATTTATTATTTTCTAAGGATTCCAATAATTTATAACCATCAACATAGTCCCCTCGCATATAATAGACGCTTCCCAATAGGATTGCAGTAGTAACTATGTCCTGGCCTGTTGAAAGATTAAATGTTTTTCTACCAGTGTGTAATGCCTCATCATGTTTATTAAGAAAGAATGCCGCTTTGGTAAGCAAAAAGTTCGGTATCATATCATCTGGATACTTCATAGCAAATTCTCTTGCTACTAGATATGAGTTACTGTACTCTTTATTTTTAAAATAAAGAATAATCTGCTTTATAAAAGAACTCTTTTTTGTAAACTCCATATCGTAAATTGACAATGATAGCGCTTAAAAAATATTGCTTTTGAAATATTAACAAACGCATAATGATATCGCAACATCATAGTATAAGGAGATGAAACCGTGCAGACAGAGCATGAAGTTAACGGAAAAAAAGAATTGAAACAGTCAGAGAATAAAATCTCGTTGGGGAGTATTGCAACTAATTATAACGCACCTGTAACTGTAGATGTCTTGCGTCTAGTACGAGAGAAAGCACGTAAGGATGGGGTTGGAAAAAATCGTCTAGTTAAACAACAAGCGCTTGTGATTATACAAAGGAAGAGGGATCTGAAAGAGAATGATGCAATGAAGACAGAGCAAAAGGTGAAGAAAAAATAATGGGTCTTTTAGAAACAAACGCCCCCGCCGGGAGAATCGGTCTCATTTTTCTGTTCTCGAATTCAGAAACGCTAGAGAGATGTTCGAACCCGGGTCGCAAGAGCTCTGCAAAACCTCAAATTTGGGTTTCTGGCATATGACAGTCTCGTATGCTGGACCATTGTGCAAGGCAGTCTTATCTATTCTGTTTCGAGTCTTAAAACAAGACGCAAAACTCTAAATAGAAGACTTTCTTGCTACACTACAGGGGCATAGTATTACTTTTGTGAGCGATATATTTATTAAATCAATATTCGCTACTTTTTTGGTGATAGAGTGAACATTGAGATAAATTTTTCTAAAAAAATATTGTAACCGTAATTCTTCTTATTGTCTGGCTTCTCTTAATTGGATCGTCACTTTTTCCTGGCCTTGTTTCAACTTCAAAATCTAAACTTGAATACAAAATGCTTTCTCCTGAATATATTGTGAGTGTTGCATATAAGATATATGGAAATAAGAACTTAGAAATGTGGACTGCAAAAACAGTTGCAACAAATACTGGCGATACTCTACTCTATAATATAAAATTTAGTTATAAAACAGAAATATTTGTTCAATGGTACCCTGGAGAGTCTAAATCGTAGACAAAAGCATCTTGGGAAAGCTATCTAAATAATATAGGTGCCTCATTTGTGAAAATAGATTACTCTCAAGTTACTGTTTCTGCTGTTTCAGCAGATTTAATAAACTATAAACTTACTCTTGGAGGGAATTATTATATTGGTGCATCTCGCTATTTCGAGTATGGTGGGAATGGTTATGTAATTTTCTATGACTATCCAGAAATAGCAGGATCAGCAATCAAGCAAAAAGCAGAGACAGTAGTTAGCACATTTAAATTAGGAGGGTGATTACCATGAAAGTTACATACATTATTTGGCCGTTTGTTATTTTGTTAATGTTTTTGATATCGATTGCTTTTGCTACGGCAGAGCCACTTTCAGTAACAGAGATAGATGAAAAGATTACATATACTGTTCTTCAAAATGGAGATATGAAGGCAGAGAGCATCTTAATCTTTTCAGCTCACGCATTTCAACAATTTAAAGAAAAATTTCCTATATTAAGTATGTTCATTAGATTGTTTAAACCAGCAAATGTGTCAGTCCAAATTGAGAATATTGATCTAAAAGTCGATGATTTAAATAACAAAATAACAGCAACTTTTATCCGTAAAGGTGCTGCAACAAACAAAGGAGAGTATTGGGAGATTGGTGTGGCTGACGAAGATGAGAAAGTAACGCTTTCTGCACAAACAGCTAATTCATTGATTTTCACATCTGTTTTTCAGGACGCTAATTCAAAAGTCACTACCGTATCAACAGTAATATTTCCTCCAGAAGCAAAAAACATAAAATTTGATGCAACAACAAATAAGATAACGTATGAATTACCGTATGACGCAGGAATTAGAAGTTGGATTTTCTTAGGGCTAGGCATAGTTCTGTTAGCAGGTGCTGGAGTCAACCAGTTTTATATAAAATATTAGTAGTAGTTATATGACTAGTACTGCTGCAGCAAGGACAGATGTCCATTTTCCATTTTTATCAGAGAGAGCAGACTGCGTAATATTAGTAGAATAAACTATCTTTCCACTCATTTTGAAATATTTTTCTCTTTCGTTCCATGCACTTTCAGGATCAAATTCTATACCAAGTGTTGAAGCAAGCATACTTGCTGCTAAATCCTCTGAAAAATCAGCTGCCTTTCTTTCAGTTTGACCAAACATATGATGCTCACTTAGATATCCATAAATTTTTTTGTCCTTTGGAATTGCACAACCAACAGATGCAACCATTAAACGATTTGGTTCATTACATGCAATCTTTGACATAACTACAAAAAGGATTTGACCTGGTTTTAGCAACTTCAGACCTTCCTCTCTTGAGATTATCTTTGCACCAGGCGGAAAAATACTAGATACTGTAACAAGGTTGTACGGTGCAATACCAGCTCTTCTTAAAGCATGCTCGAACGACGTTAATTGATCATTTCCTTTTCCCACTCCCTTCGTAAAAAATATCCTTGATGGTACAAAACTCATTTTTTCATCTCTTCTATATTTTTTCAGTGATTCTTATATAAAAAAAATTCATAAAAAAATTCTTTAAAAGAATAATTAAGAAAAGCTTTTTAATCCTAATGTAAAAAAATCAAAATACATTAAACATGGTGGAAATCATGAATCATAAAAAAAGCATAATAGCTGTAGTGTTATTAATTGTTGCAATGTTGCTTGTTTATACCATATTTAATAAATCAGTGCCTGAACCTGAAAACAAAAAAACCGCAGAAATTACGAAAGAACTTTTTTTCAAAAGCTTTGCGAAGGGAAAAAATACAGACAAATATATTTATATATATGAAGATGAAGTTGACGGCTGGGTTAGAAATATAAAATTAGTAAAAAATGGTGCAATTCTATTTGCTAGCGACGAAGACATATTTTCAAAAAATGAGGTTTATTTCTTAGGTAATGATACAATTCTTTGTGTTAAAATACAGGATAATAAATCTTGTGGTTCTGTAAGAAATGAAACAATCGTGCAGCCATACTTAGCCACTATAAAAAATTTTTTCTTTAATGATAAGGTAACTGAAGATGAAATTGCAATATATAAACTTCTTGTTGAAAAAGGTGCGTTGGACTTTAATGATAGTATAATTGAAAAGACTATTGATGACAAAAAATGCAGCCAGATTTGGTTTGTTTATAATTACTCTGCACTTTCATTAGATGATGCTACAAAAATTGGAATAACGAATACACAAAATATGCCAATAATCTATGGCAGTTATTGCGTTGATGAAACAGGTGAGAGATATGAAAAAACTTTCAAAATGATTTACAGTAGCCAATTGCATACTGTAGAAAAAAATTTCAGATTTAAGTTGATAGATGCAAAATGGAATGTTAGTGAAGTAATTATACCACCTCAAGAATTAGATAATAATAGCACGATTGAGTTATTCACTCAAAAATACTTAATTCAAAACGAATTAATGTACTGTTTTTCAAAACCAGCAAATGAAAAAGATCGATGCATCCATGATACTGCCGTGAGATTAAACTATTCAGAATTATGCAAGACAGCTGGTGTACGAAAAGGATTATGCTACTTTGACATTGCACTTGCACAAAAAAATAATGAAATGTGCAAGCTTGCTACAGGACTTGAAGATGACTGCTATCTAGAGATGGGTTGGAAAACAAAGGACAAAAGTTACTGTGGTTTGATAGCAAACGTAACGAAGAAGGACTTCTGCATTGGAAAAATTGAAGAGAGTTGATAAGGATTATAACATCTCTAAAACAGGCTCTGCATTAAGACCTAATTTAAGGAAGTTCAGCTCATTAGGAAACAGCCAGCGATATTCGGAATGCTCTCTGGATAAAGTAACTCTATCACTATTTACTTCACCTTTATAAATAAGGTAGATAGAATGCTTCTCATTTCCATCTTTTTCATATATAGCAGATGTTATACCAGTATAAACCAGGCTATGGACAACTAAGCCTGTTTCTTCTTTTACCTCGCGGGAAATGCTTTGCTCTGGTCGCTCGCCCCAGTCAACAGAACCACCAGGAAATTCCCAGATATCATCCTTTCTTTTAAGAACTAGTATCTTACCATTATAGAAAATAACAGCGTATACGTTTAATTCTTGAATTTTTTTCATTTTCTGCCAATTTTTTCTTTATTATTTGAATTGTTTAAATTAGATAAGGTATACGCTTTTTCCCAATCAATAAATTCGAGAAAATGTGAGCATTTAACACATTTAAATTGGCATTCAATCGCCTTTTCAAAAGAAATTGTTGACTCAAGACCACATGTAGAACAGAAGTAATGATCTCCGCTTGAGTAAAGCCATAATTTTTTTTCATTGCAATTTTCTTCGATCCATTGCTGTAAACGGATAGCATTCAATGACCAGCTATAAGAGTACCATCCGCTTTCGCTATCTCGCTCACGATTATAGTTGACTATACCTTCATTATGTAGTTTATTCAGCGTTGCACGAATGTCGCTTATGCGCATTTTGAGCTTCTTTGATAGCTCTTCATCGCTGATGTTCTTTGAGAAACTACGAATAACTGCTAGCGCATTTTCACCGCCAACAGCAATAAGAAGCTGTCGTGCAGCAGCAGAAGATAGTGTGTGGTTGAGCTGTTTCATTTTGATTTCTACTCTTTCATGTTCTAATTTTTTTAATTTGTTTCCCTCTTTTTTCTTTGCAATTTTTGCTTTTGATTCAAGTATGCTTTTACGTACCTTGACAATTACTTTTAGCTTCTTTTTCTTTATGGTCTTTGCTGCATTTCTTGATTTACTATATTTTGCAAGTTTTTTATTGGCACGTTTCTGCTTTTTTCTTTTAACCATTCAATATCCCTCCTATTAATTAAACTGTAAAGATACAATATATATTGTACCAAAGGTTATATTTAAACCTTATTGGAAAAAAGGCTTTGCGCCACTTATATCACTCTCGAAAAAATTCACATTTCACGTCGTGACAAAAATACGCGTTAATCAACATACAAATATTCTGAATCGTTATTCGAGCTAGGCACTCTGTTTACCTTGCTTTTGGCAGCTTATTAAGTAGAGGCCTAGGAAATCTTCTTTTATATAAGAGAAATAACCTTCACTCTTTTCTCTTTTATCAAAAATATTAGCAATTCATTCCATTACTCTTTCTGATTTTTGAAAATATTGTTGGAGTAAAACTATCTTTGCAAGGTCAGACACTAAAATTTTACCTTTCTTTCTTGTTTCACGTTTGCATACAGGATCTTCTGTGCTTTTTTCATTTTGATCGCCATTTAATATAAAAAAACGCAAAATTCGAAAATTTTTCTGTTCACGTCGATAATGAGTGTGATTTTATGACGTTATTTCATTTTGGCGCAAAGCTTCCCTTCACATTGATAAATGTTTCTTAATACAACAAGATTTAATTTTTCCCAATAAATATAACAAATCAACTCTCTTTCACTATTCTTTCAGCATCAAACAGCAGCACGTCTTTGCTTCCATTCATTTGTCGTAAAATGCATAGCACCCATACCCAACTACTTGTGTTTTTGGTCCTGCAGTATCACCTGAGTTTCTGTAATCCAAAAATTTTCCTTTCCA
>JBGFRY010000008.1:0-32418 GCA_041694845.1 Microcaldota archaeon | reverse complement strand
TGCTTACGATGTATTATATAAAAAATTTTATGGTGCTTTTGTTCCTGTCTCATCTATTGCAAACTCGCTCGCAGCATAAACTAACGTCATACTTTTTCTCATAAAGACGTTGCAATAGTTTACGATAAGAAATTAAAAATGCGATTGTTCAGTTCATGTTTTAGAAGTTGAGAAAAAAACATATTATAAAGGACCTGCAGCAGCTCCTTGGCACAACGAATCAAGAAGAGACGAACCAGGAGGTGAGATTTTAGTCAAGTACTTTATGTTGACATAGAGAAAAAAACGCTTTATATTGAAACATCTCAAAAATTTTCTCTTTATTTATTAAATGACAATGGTTCTGATTGGGAGTTGGCAGATGAGAATAAGCGCAATAAGTGCTTTAAAAGAATTAAATATCTAAGGACCATAGAATTAAGCCACTGATAAAATGATATCGCTTAACAAGAATGGTGCACTTTTGCACTGAAAATAGGCATTTTTGGTGCACTTTTACTTCAATACAGAAACCCAAAGGCAATGAGTGGAAGCTCATCTTTTCCAGGCACTTTACCATCCACGACGACATAATTGGATTGCTGTTCTCTCTTCTTTGATGGTCCACCAACTTCGTATGTCTTCCCACCAATCATGAAATCAGGCATGCCCCTACCCCAAACATACGATGGAGAATACCTGAATGTATGTTGAATAAAAAACTCCTCTCTGAGCATTCCAATGTCTACCCACAACCCAAGCTCGTTGCAAATCCCCTGTCGGAATGGAGGGGTGAGGTAGAATTTTCTTTCTTTGAGTATCGCCCTGCTCGGAGAGCCAGAGGAAGGAACTTCTTTGAGCAGGAGTACGTCCCTCAGCAAAGAAATATAACGCATCACCTGCGTTTTTTCAACGCCAGTCTTATTGGAGAGCGAGCTGAACGAGGTTTCTCCTTTTGAAACTGCAAGCGAAAATAGTATTTTTTCAACCTCGGCGATGTTCTCCTGGTTTATCTTTCTGAAAACAACTAAGTCGTGGCGTATTATTCTATCGATAAGATCAAGGATGCTGGCTTCTGTCTCTAGCATATACGGAAGGGCGATTCGCATGTACTCCGAAATGATCGGTGAATAGACGATGAGATCTTTCCATTTTCCTTCTATTATGTCATTCAGGAAAAGAGGCTGAAGTTCAATGTCTTTTTTGAAAAATAGGTACTCTCTGAAACTAAGCGGTTCAAGCGTCAATGTCTTCACTCTCCGAGTGAGCTCGGGGGGGTATAAAGCCACTGCCGATGAACCGGTGATGACAAGAGAGACTTCACCCTTGGTTTCCTCATAAAATGCTTTGACTGAGGAGAAATCCATTGAATCCTGAAATTCGTCCAAAACGAGGACATCCATCCCCTTTACCTTGTGAAGGTAAACGAGAACGTCGTGAAGATCCTGACCTTTCATTGGAGCGTAGTCCATCTGGAGATAGGCATATTTTTTTCCGGCTATCAGCTGTGAGATGAGAACCGTTTTTCCAGTGCCGCGCAATCCCATGAGAATGGTAATCAGTTCCTTGTTGTCGATCTCTTTTTTTAGGATCTGGTGCAGGTATCTTTTTTTAGGGTACTTCTTATAATTGGATTCGATGATGTTAGTCCCTATGGCTAAAGCCTTCTCTACAATATGTTCGTCCATGTAATTAATCTTTATGGATGGTCTTTTAAATGGTGCACTTTTGCACTGAAAATAGGCATTTTTGGTGCACTTTTGCAACTTATGTTTTTACTAAAGAAATATTTGTTCAAATTTTCGAACATTTTTGGCTATTTTTGTTCGCTTTTTTGAACGTTCAAAAACTAGAAGCTTCCAGAAGCAGAAACCCACATTTCGCAAATTCGAGCGCATTTCTTAACTTTCACTTAAGTTGTAATTGCGAAAGTTTGGTAACTACATACTATTTTTAAAAGTTTGGGGTTTTTAACTACAAACTTTAAATCAAATCGCGGAGGGAAGCTTTTTCATAAATCGCTTGAGGAGAACAAAGAAAGTGATAATTACGGGTAGCAACTCACAATTGCTCAGCGGCGAACTTACAACCCATTTAACCGGTAGGTACATAGATTCAACCTCTACCCTTTTTCTTTCAAGGAAATTTTAGAATTTAAACCTGATATGTATTTTTTCTAATGAGTTTACATACTCAAAACTCTCAAAAATATTTGGAGTAAAGGATGTCCACACAACAAAGAATTATATCAGTTATTTGAGAGAAGCATTTCTTATAATAATTTTAGAAAATTTTTCTCCAAAATTAAATGAGCAGGTAATAGCGCCAAAAAAAAGTTTATGCAATTGATCACTGATTTTGTAATTTTATTGGTTTTAAATTGTCTCGCGATATTGGTAAACTTTTTGAGAATACAGTCTGTGTAGAACTGATGAGAAAAAATCACTACTCTACAAACTTGTACAGGTTTGCTATAGCATGGAGGACTATAAAACTAAAGAAAGAGAAACAAAAGCTCTGTTAAAAGCAAACAACGAACTCGGCTGCAATAATCTTCTTGTGATAACGAATAAATATGAAAAAGATGAAAAAGTAAAGAATAAAAAAATTAAATTTATGATGCTTTGGAAATGGTTACTCAAGCAATAGAACAGTCAAATGGTCTTCTGCTAGCACTATTATAAATTTGAGAATCAATATTTTTTGTTTATTATTTATTCGTATTTGATCGATGCAAAAATGTATTTTTTGCAGTTGTGAACGAAGTTCACGATCGATGCAAAAATGTATTTTTTGCAGTTGTGAACGAAGTTCACCTGAATTGGCTGACAGCGTAGCACTTACTAAAAAAATAACCGCTTTTTAAATCTTTCTCTCTATTTATCCCTCAACAGGTTGAACACCTTATCTGCTCGCGCAGATAAGATTCGCCTAAAGCCTGTTTTTAAAAACAAAGGCGATTTGTATTTATACCTTTTAGACAGTGAGAATTAGAGATGGTGTTATGACAGATAGATGTATGGATAAGAAATGTTATATTCATGGAACAGTCCGCGTTCGAGGAGCAGTTATAACTGGTAAGATCATAAGCACTAAAGCAAAAAATACCGTAGTAATTGAGCGAAGTGTAACAAAATATCTTAGTAAATATAAAAGATGGGCGAAAGGAAGATCACATATAATGGCGCATAATCCACTATGCATAAACGCAGCTACTGGAGATATTGTTAAGATAGGTGAAACTAGGAAGATAAGCAAGAGAAAGGCTTGGACAGTTATTGAAATAATAAAAAAGGGAGGGGTTGGGGCCGCATAATATGAGAATTATACTAGAGAGGTTATTTCCATGAAAGCACTTGCTGCTAATATTACTAAAGGGCTTACAACTGGTTCGATAGTAACGTGTCACGACAATAGCGGCGCAAAGGAGATCTTTATAATATCTGGCATTGGGATAAGAGGGGTACGTGGAAGATATCCGAAATTTGGGATTGGAAATATAGTAATTGCATCAGTAAAAAAAGGAAATGCTGATATGATAAAAAAAGTAGTAAGGGCGCTTATAATAAGGCAAAAAAAAGAGTTTAGAAGGGCAAATGGATTACGAATAATGTTTGAAGATAATGCAGCTGTGCTTGTAAGTGAAGAAAATCTTCCAGTAGGAACAGAGATTAAAGGCGTAGTCGCTCGCGAGATTGCAGAAAGATTTCCAAAAGTTGCAGCAATTGCACCAGGGGTAGTATGATAAGCAATTTGGGTATTTAGACTGATATATATGGCAAAAGCAGATAGTGAAAGAAAAAGGCATTACAATGCGAGAATACACAAAAAGAAAGATTTTCTTCATGTTCATTTATCAAAGCCACTCCGTGAAAAATTAAAAACAAAGAAACGGGCTTTGTTAGTAAGAAAAGGTGATAGGGTAAAGATAATGCGAGGAAGCCATAAAGGAAAGCAAGGGAAGGTAAGTAGAACAAGTCACAGAAAAACAAAAGTTTACATTGAAGGAATAACGAGTAGAACTGCTCGTAGAAAAGAAGTGCTTGTTGCCTTTGAACCATCAAATCTTATGTTAATTGAAAGAGAAGAGAAAATAGTGAAAGAGTTAAATAAAGAAAAGTTAGAAGAGAAACAAGAGGAGAATAAAATTGAGGAAAGTGAAAAAGAAAAAGTTGAAGTGGTTAAAGATGCTAATAGGGGATCAAAATGAGTAAAAAAGGAGCTCCAAAACATTTGAAGAGAATTGCTTCTCAAACTGCTGTATTAATCCATAATCGAAAAGCTGCAACCTGGTTGGTTAAAGGAAAACCTGGCCCACATAATAAGAAAGTATCACTGCCACTAATGGTTTTAATAAGGGATGTATTAGGGTTTGCAACGAATGCAAGAGAAGTAAAAAAGATTCTTACTTCGAGAACAATATCTGTTGATGGCAGAATAAGAATCGACCCCCACTATGTTCTAGGTATTATGGATATAGTTAAACTCACAAATGCAGGAAAAAGTTATCGTATAGGGATTGATTCAAAAAGTAGATTAATTCCTGTAGAAATTTCTGATGAAGAAAGCAAAAAAAAGATAGCCAAAGTCATAAGCAAACACACTGCAAAAAAGAAGATTGTATTGCATTTACACGATGGCAAAAATATTATTTCAAATGAATTGATCAAAGTGGGTGATAGCGTAGTAGTAATGTTACCACAAAACAAAATAGAAAGAGTGATTAAACTGGAAAAAGGAGCACGTTGCCTTATTACAGAAGGCAAACATGCTGGAACTGTGGCTTTTTTGGAAGAGCTTATAGAACAAAAAGGTGGAAGAAGAGTCGAAGCAAGATTAAATGCATCTAAAGGAGAGTTTATCACAGTAGCTAATTATCTTCTTGTAGTAGACGAACAGTTCAAAGGGGTTTGAAAAGAATGAGCGATAATGTTATGCGTGATATTGTAATTGACAAAGTAACTATCAATATTGGGGTTGGCACACCAGGAGAAAGATTAGAAGCTGCAAAAACGCTACTTACAAGACTTACTGGAAGAAAAGTTATAGAGACAAAAGCACGAAAGAGAGATCCTGTATTCAAATTAAGAAAAGGGCTTTCTATTGGCACTAAAATCACACTCAGAGGAAAAGATGCATTGGAGTTTCTAAATAAAGCACTGACTGCAAAAAGAAAAACACTGTATGAAAAAAATTTTGACAGAACAGGAAATTTTTCATTTGGCGTTGCTGAATATATAGATTTCCCTGGTGCAAAATACGATCCAAAATTAGGGATGTTTGGTTTTGATGTTTGCGTTACATTAAAAAGAAAAGGAAAACGGATTGAATTACGAAAAATTTCTAAATCAAAGATAGGGAAATTGCATTTAATAAAGAAAGATGAAGCAATAGAGTTCACAAAATCAAATCTAAATGCAAAAATAGAATAATTACGAGGTTTGAGATCAAATGAAGGTACCACTTGTAGATAAATTTAAAGGAAAAGGGAAGCGTGTTTGCAAAATATGTGGTAATCCACGAGGGCTAATAAGAAAATATGAATTATATGTGTGCCGTCGTTGTTTCCGGGAAATCGGTGAAGATTTAGGATTCAGAAAATATGGTAATTAGGATTATGGATAAAATATCATTTATATCAATTATCAAAAGTCAAATAGTGAGGGATTTTCATGGCAGTTGATAGGTTGGCTGACGCGTTGAATACTATAAAAACACATGAGATGATTGGTCAAAACGTATGTATAGTAAAAGCTAGCAAAGTGGTAAAGGAGATACTCAACGTACTCAAGGTGCATCAGTATATAAAAGATTATAAATTAATTGATGATAACATAGGAGGTTTATATAGCATAAAACTTGCTGGCAGAATAAATAACTGCGGCGTTATTAAACCTAGATTACCTGTAAAGCGAAATGCATGGGCAAAAGAAGAGGAGCAATGGATTCCTGGTGTTGGCATTGGTCTTTTGATAGTATCAACTTCAAAAGGAATAGTAACAAATATAGAAGCTGATAAGATGGGTATTGGCGGCAGGTTACTAGCATATGTATATTGAAATTCTTTTATTATAGTTTTTATGAGGGATAATTATCGTAATAATTCCAGAAAATGTTAAGATTGATGTAACTGGCGAACACATTATAGTTACAGGTCCTCTTGGTGAAGTTAAAAG
The DNA here is from genome assembly GCA_041694845.1 of Microcaldota archaeon. Taxonomy (GTDB): domain Archaea; phylum Micrarchaeota; class Micrarchaeia; order Anstonellales; family Bilamarchaeaceae; genus JBGFRY01. Next base: position 26,263 of record JBGFRY010000008.1, on the reverse strand, counting down.
GTTATTGCCAAGAACAGTTAATGTAGAAGTAAAAATAGGAAGTGTTCAAGTGAACGGAAAGGACAAAATGCTTATAAAGACAATAACAGCACACATAAAAAATATGGTAAAAGGAGTTAAAGAAGGATACAAGATCAAAATGAAAGTGATATATGCGCATTTTCCAATAACGTTTGAGGTCAAAGGAAAAGAGGTAATTATAAAGAATTTTCTTGGTGAGAAGGTTCCAAGAAAGTCTAAGATTATAGGAGATACAGAAGTAGAAATAAAGGGCCAGGACATCTTAGTATCTGGTGTTAACAAAGATACAGTTGGAGCAACAATTTCAAACTTGAAACTTGCAACAAAAATAAAAAAACGTGATTCACGCGTGTTTCAAGATGGAGTGTATATAATAGAATAGATAATAAAGTATAGCAAAATAAAAAATAAAGGGAGTAACAAATGGTATTAAAGAAAAAAAAGAAAAAACCAAAATTTAATGTAATGAACTTTGGTTTCATGAAGCGTGTAAAAGAGAGATGGCGAAAGCCAAGGGGAATTGATAATAAGAAGAGAATTCGATGCGCATTTGCAGGTGCTTCCCCTCGCATAGGCTATAAAAATCCTTCAAGTTTAAGAGGAATACGTATAAGTGGAAAAAAAGAGGTAGTTGTAAGTAACATGGCTCAACTTGGGAATGCAGCAAAAGAAAAACATAAAGTTGCAGTGATGATTGCAAGTTCAGTTGGACAGAAAAAAAGAAATTTGTTAGTTATAAAAGCACAAGAACTTGGGTTGGATGTATTAAACATATAGAATAGGAGATGCGGAAGAATCATGAGAGGTTTTTAAATGACAGTTAAAAGCGTAAAACGCATGGCTGCTGACATACTTAATGTTGGTATAAATAAAATCCGCATAAAGCCAGAGAATATTAAACAGGTATTGGAAGCATTCACACATGCAGATGTAAATGCATTGATAAATGATGGCACAATAGATGCTAAAGAAAAAAAAGGAAGAAGAAAAAAAGAAAAGAAAAGAAAAAGAGGGGCTGCGAATATTAGAGGTAGACCTTCTACAGACCGTAAAAAGAAGTGGATGAAAGTTATTCGCTCGCAGCGTGCATATCTGAAAAAGATGGTAAGTACAGGAGTATTGGATAAAAAACACAAACGTATTATCTATGGAAGAATAAAAAGTGGAATGTTTAAAAGCAAAAAAACACTTTTAACATATTTAAAAGAGAATGGATTTGTGAAAGCAGATAAACTTGCAGCAATTGTAGAAGAAAAGAAAACCGATAGTTGATTTATATGACAAAAATAACAACTTATAGGATGCCTTATCGAAGACGAAGAGAAGGAAAAACAAATTACCAAAAGAGATTAGGGCTTATAAAAGGTAAATTTCCGCGTATGATAATACGAAAAAGTAACAGAGATATAACCGTTCAATTTGTTGAATTTGGCCCAAATGGGGATAGAGTTAAATATGGCACTACTTCAATAATACTTAAGAAAATTTTTGGCTGGCCATCAAAGAGAAATTGCTTAACTGCATATTTAATAGGATTGTATGCAGCAAAACAAGCAAAGAAAAAAGGAATTGTCAAATTTATAGCAGATATTGGCATGCACAGCAAAACAAAGGGAGCTATTGTTTTTGCAGCATTAAAAGGCGCTGTTGATGCTGGTATTGAAACTTCTTATAACGAAGAAATGGTGCCTATTGACAAAATTAATACTGTTCCTAGCACAATTAAGGAAATTTTCAATAGTGTAAAAGAGAAAATTTTATCGTCTTAGTGATTCTTATGGAAAAAATAAAACCTATTGACATAGAAAAATGGCAACCCAAAACAACAGTTGGCAAGATGGTAAAGTCAGGAGAGATATCCTCTATTGAACAGATCTTTGAGAGAGGGCAAAGAATAATAGAACCTGAAGTAGTTGATTTTCTTTTACAAGAGATGGAAGCAGAAACGCTACAACTTAAATCCACTCAAAGAGTAACCGACTCTGGAAAAAGGACTCAGTTTCGTGTAGTTACTGTGTTAGGTGATAGAAATGGCCATGTTGGTATTGGAGTTGGGAAATCAGATGAGGTAAAACCAGCAATTGAATGCTCAGTCAGCGATGCAAAGAAAAATATTATTTCAATAAAGACTGGATGTGGAAGTTGGGAGTGTAAATGCAATCAAAAGCATTCCATCCCACAGAAAACCATTGGTAAAGAAGGCAGTAGCATAGTCATTTTAAAGCCAGCTCCACATGGTTTGGGTCTTGCTGCTAGTGACACAGTAAAAAAAGTTCTTTTTGCTGCAGGCATCAGTGATATATGGAGTTTTTCTAGAGGAGGAAAGAACGTTTATAATATTGCAATGGCTACCATCAATGCACTTGACGCACTTAACAATTTAAAAGTAGAGGAAAGTTAAAATGACAAAAGAAAAAGGAGATGTTAACTTGTTTGCAGTTGTTCGTATTCGGGGAATAAGAAACATGAAACCATTAATCAAAAAAACATTTGAACACCTGCGGTTAAACAAGCCAAATCACTGCGTGCTTCTTCAATCAACGCCATTAAATTTAGGTATGCTTGAAAGAATCAAAGACTATGTAACGTTTGGAAAAATATCTGGTGACATGTTGGTTGCATTGTTACTGAAACGAGGGAAGTGTAATGGGAGATGCTTAAGAGCGCTTAAAAATGAAGAAGAAATAAAAAGGATAGCGAGTGATATAGTAGCTGGAAAAAATCTTTATAGTATTGTTGACCCAGTTTTTAGACTACATCCTCCAAGAAAAGGGTATAAAAATTTAAAATTACATTTTCCGCTTGGTGACTTAGGATATCGCGAATTAATTGATGATTTTTTGAAAAGAATGATTTGAAAAATAGAAATTTTACTATTAATAAAGTGATTTGCATATGGCAAAAAGAAAGAGAAGAAAAATAAACAAATATCGCGGCTTGCGAACATGTGGTGCTGGCAATGTAAAGAATAGAAGGGGCAGTGGAAACAGAGGTGGACGCGGTAATGCAGGAATGTGCAAGCACAAGAGAACATGGGCTGTGAAATATGCACCTAACTATTTCGGCAAGTATGGTTTTGTTCCACCTAGAAAATCGCACATACTCACAATAAATCTTTTTGAAATAAATAGAAAGATATTGCTTAATCAGATTGAAAAGAAAGATGGAAAATTTTATTTTGAATTTAAAGGAAAGATATTGGGTAGTGGAGAACTTTCTTTTCCTATTTCAATAAAGGCGATTTGTTGGAGCAAAAATGCAGAGGAAAAGATTAAAAAACTTGGAGGAAAACTAACAACAATAGAGAAACAAAGTTGAGAGGTTAAACAATGTCTTTTGTTATTAATCTCCTTAGTAATATCGCAAAAATACTCCCAGAAGTAAAGAAACCTGACAGACAACCAACAACAAAAGAGCGTTTGTTATGGACTGGCATCGTACTTATTTTGTTTTTTATAATGTATCATGTCACTGTTTTTGGAGTAGAAAAAAGAGAGACGGCTTTTGATTTCATACAAACAATTACTGCAAGTAATCTAGGCAGCATCCTTACAATTGGTATAGGGCCTATTGTTTTCGCAAGTATTTTCCTTCAGTTGTTTGTTGGCGCAGGTATATTAAAATTAAATCTACGGGATAAAAATGATAAACAGAAATTTCACGAAGTACAAAAAGTTCTTACCATAGTGATTGCAATTGTTGAAGCGACATTTTTCGTATTAGGTGCGATGGTATTTATTTCTCCATCAGTATATAGTATTCTTGGACAGTTTACAGTGCCATTAGTTGTGCTGCAGATTGCATTAGGTTCGGTTTTTCTTTTATATATGGATGAGGTTACAAATAGATATGGTATAGGCTCTGGAATTTCGTTGTTTATAGCTGCAGGTGTTTCACTCGCTATCTTTAGCGGCTTTATAAATCTTTTATTCGGGCCTAATAGCGTAGTAAGTATTTTAAGTGGCGGCGAAGCAGAGGCAATACCTAATGCGCTTCTTACTTTATTACCATTTTTTTTTATGATACTTGTGTTTCTTGTATGCATATATGCAGAGGGAATGAAGGTTGAGATACCAATCGCATTTGGAAGGATTAGAGGTTTTGCACCAAGACTTCCATTACGGTTTTTTTATGTATCTGTTATGCCGATTATATTTGCTAGTGCTTTGTTAGTAAATGTACAGATGTTCGCTTATACGTTAATATCACAACCTGTTCCTGCTGAAGGATATCAACTAACACATCATATTGGGGGGTTAATTTACCTTATAACACCGATATATGCTGGAAACAGAGGAACATTGGGTCAAATAGAATATTTAACAAAAGATGTAACCCCTGTCTTTAAAATTCCTGAATGGGTGCATGCGTTAGTGTACATACTATTCCTAATGCTTGCTTCAATTTTATTCGGTATATTCTGGGTAGAAACTGCGAACATGGATGCAAAATCCATGGCTAACCAACTTTCAGATTCAGGTTTGCAGATACCGGGATTTAGAAATGATCCAAGAATGCTCGAAACTATCTTAAGTAAGTATATATTCCCACTTACTGTTCTTGGTTCTGCTGCTGTAGGCGTTCTCGCAGGATTAGCTGATTTAACAGGTGCATTAGGTACAGGAACTGGAATATTGCTTACTGTTGGCATTCTTTACAAAATGTATGAACAGATGGAGCAGATGCAGATGTTTGAATTGTATCCTACTCTTAAAAAAATAGTTAGCTAGTAAAATTTGATGTATGTGAGAGGTTGGTCAAATGATAATAGTAATGGGTTTACCAGGTGCAGGAAAATCTACAGTGTTAAATAGGTTGAAAAGCGATTATAAGATTATTAACTACGGCGACTTGATGTTTGAGATTGAAAAAAAGAAATATAGAATAACTAATAGAGATGATATGAGAAATCTTTCTATAGAAAAGCAAAGATTGGTTCAATCAGCAGTTGCACGCGCTTTGGCAAGAGAACGTGGTAAAGTAATTCTTGATACTCATTGTTCAATAAATACTCCTAGTGGATATTATCCTGGACTGCCATTTAGATTTTTGGAAAAACTAGCTGTTAGTAAATTAGTTTATATAACTGCGCTGCCTAAGGAAATTCATGAAAGAAGAAAAAAGGATCAAACTCGCGTGCGCGATACACAAACTATTGATGAAATTATTGATCATGACAACATAAATAGATATCTGCTGGCTACTTACTCAGCATTTAGCGGCGCACCTGCCGTGATAATTTATAATCAACAGAGAAAAGTTGAAGGTGCTGTTGCAAGGTTACAATCGCTGTTATAATACTTTTATCGAATGCAAGCAAAAAGCTAAAAATAAATAGAAAGTTTAGTGAGGTACACTGTGCAATGGAAACACACGGAAAAATTCGATGTGCAGGATATAAACAAATATTAACATTTTTTGTTAAATTATATTAATATCGCCTTTTTAGATATTCTCTGAATAATGGTATGATAAAAGCATATTTACCTTTTTTTATCTTGCTTGAATTCGTAAAAATTAAGTGGTGCAGTTTAGCTCGTGATTTTACTACAGATATCTTCCGCCTATTATTTCTTAACTTTTGATAATGCATCTGCATATATCTTTTTTGCAATCCTTGTTGCCAATTCTCGATTCTTTAAATAGTCGTGTATTCCTTCAAGTTTATAAATAAGATTATATAATGCAGAATTCTCTTCTTTTGGGAATGAACGAAGATCATACTGACCTATCGTCCCTGACACACGACCAGAGCTATCAGCTTTTTCATCACCTTTATAATAGATCACATATCCTTCAGAAAGACTTCCCTCAAATATAAATTTTTTCTCTTCTTCATCAACTTTAATAGTTTCCCATTTTTCAGGAACTCTTATTTTTTTCCCAATAACACCCCCAATTACACTCCCAATACCACTAAATATATTTGTAACTGCATAAGATATACTAGAAACAACACTTCCGATTGTATTATCTAAAATTCTCATGGTTATACCCAATTATCCCTTTTGTATATCAGTAAATATTTGCTCTGCCACTGCATCTGCAACCTTCTTTGTTTTAAAAGTAGGATGCTTTGACACAAGTAAAGAAGACAGAATTGATAGAGCTTTGGATTTTTCCTTTCCTTTTGCCAATGAAATTTCAGGTCTGGTTAATGATTGGATTCTAGAGTTACTGTAGCTTAAATTATAACTTCCATCAGGTAATCTTGAAAAACTTATTTTCTTAATTTCATCATCTGCGTTAACAGTAGCAGCTGATATTGCACCACCAACAGTCTTAGTTACTGAGCTTGCAGCTCGATTTGTTGCCTTATGAACCGTACTATCAACACTGCTATTAATTTTGCTACCTGCCTGTCTTGTGATAGAACCAGTAATGCTACTTATTATTTTGCTAATTGCATCTCCAATATTCATAATCTCACCAATTGTATTTTTCAGCTATGTTTTAAAAGCATAATGTTGTCGGTATAAGTTTTTCATCTACTCTCTCTTAAATCCATATTTCCCTAATAAAGGAACGAAAATAACTGGAAGTACTTTCTCAAATGTCCCAATGTTTTTATTATACAAAATTAGGTTCTGAAAATAACGATCACCAACAGGAGCAATGAGTTTCCCATTTGGTTTTAGTTGTTTTATTAAATGGTGATTCTCATCAAGCCAAGGCATTGCTGCTGTTACAACGATTGCGTCATATGGTGCGTTTGGTAAATAACCCTCACTTCCATCACTAACAATAAGAAAAATGTTTTTGTAATTTTTACCAGATTTTTTTATGTTTTCGTTTGCTAATTTGCTCAGTTCCTGAACTACCTCAATTGAAGTTACCTTTCCTTTCAAACCAACAATCTCTGCTAGCAATGCAGTATTATATCCGCTCCCTGTGCCAATCTCTAAAACACTCATTCCTTTTTTCACCCCAAGTTTTTCAAGCATAAATGCAACAACATTAGGCGCAGATATTGTTTGTCCATATCCAACAGGTAAAGCACAATCATCATAAGCAGACTGTTTTAATTTCTCTGGTACGAAAAATCTACGATCTACCAAAAGCATTGCAGTTTCAATATCTTTAGAGGTAAGATATCCTGCGAATCTGAGATGAGTTATCATCTTCTCCAATTCTTCATTTCCCATAGTATGAGTCCTCAAGAAACCATTAAAAATATGAATATAGATACATTAATATGCTTGATATCAATTTAATTAGAAAAAACCCAGAGAGAGTGTTGGACGCATTAGACAAGCGCAATTATCCAAAAGAATCAATAGATCTAGTTGAAAGTGCGAAACTGCAGGATGAAAAATGGCGTGCACTAAAAAAAGAAGAAGAAACACTGCGTGCAGAAAGGAATAAGCTAAACGTAGAGATAATAAATGCTAAAAAATCTGGAAAAAAATGTGATGATGAGATTAACAGATCAGCGCACGTAAGTGCAAAGATAAAAAAAATCACAGAACAAACTCAAAAACTTAAATCAGATATAAAAAATATTGCATTGTTATTACCTAATTTACCACATGAATCTGTCCCAGTAGGTGAAAATGAGAAAAAAAACAAAGAAATAAGAAAATGGGGGACACCTAAGAAAAAAAGTAGCGATATTTTGTCACACGATGAACTTGGTGCAAAAACTGGTTGGATTGATTTCGATGGTGGTGTAAAACTTGCAGAACATAGGTTTGCTATTCTCAAAGGACCTGTTGCAAAATTAGAACGAGCCTTGATAAATTTCATGCTTAACGTACAGCTCTCTCGTGGTTATACTGAAATAGCACCACCTCACCTTGTAAACACAAAAATAATGACTGGAACTGGACAGTTACCTAAATTTGAAATGGAATTATATAAATGTAGAGATGATGACCTGTGGTTAATCCCAACAGCAGAAGTCCCACTTACTAATTTATATACAAATGAGATTATTGATGAAAAAAATTTACCAATAAAAGTAACAGCATATACACCATGCTATCGTCGTGAGGCAGGTGCCTATGGCAAGGATATAAAAGGTTTGATAAGACAGCATCAGTTCGACAAGGTTGAACTCGTAAAATTTGCCCATCCAGAGAATAGTTTTAATGAACTTGAGTCAATGGTGAGAGATGCAGAAGAGATTCTGCGATTATTGGAATTACCATATAGGGTAATAGAATTATGTAGTGGTGATCTTGGATTTGCAAGTGCTAAAACATATGATTTGGAAGTATGGATACCATCACAAGATAGATATAGGGAAATTTCATCATGTTCTAACTGTAATGATTTTCAAGCACGAAGAGCGAATATAAAATTCCGCAATGCCAAAGGAGAGTCGCAGTTTGTGCATACTTTGAATGGTTCTGGGATTGCGGTTGGCAGATGTCTTATTGCTATTTTAGAAAATTATCAAGAAGGTAACACAGTTGTAGTGCCAAAGCTTCTGCAGGATTACACTGGTTTTGAAACTATTGAGTTCTAGTGGTCTACGTAAAAATTACGCTGCAGATTTAGGTGTTACGTCAAGAACAACACCTGCAGCAACTGTTTTGCCCATATCACGAATTGCGAATCGTCCGATTGGCGGGAATTCTTGGAATTTCTCAACTATAACTGGCTTTAATGGTTGAATTCTAACAATTGCAACATCACCTGTTTTGATGAAATCTGGTTTCTGTTGAAGGACCTGGCCTGTCTTTGGATCTTTTTTCTCTATTATTTCAATTATTTTACCAGCAAACTGTGCAGTATGAATATGGAATACAGGTGTATAACCAACTGCAATTGCAGTTGGGTGATCGATTATAACGATCTGTGCCTTAAAGTCTGCTGCTATTTTTGGTGGATTATTTGGATGACCAATAACATCACCTCGCTTTACGTCTTTCTTTTCAATACCTTTTACATTGAAACCAACATTATCCCCTGGCACTGCTTGGGGCATTTCTTGGTGATGCATTTCTATTTTCTTTACTTCACCCTTAACACCAGAAGGCATGAAAATAACAGTATCCCCAATCTTAAGGACTCCAGTCTCAACACGACCTACTGGAACTGTACCATGCCCAGTAATAGTAAAAGCATCCTGAACTGGCAGTCTTAGTGGTTTGTCAGTAAGTTTTGGTGGAAGTACAAAAGTATCAAAGATTTCAAGAAGTGTTTGCCCGTCATACCAAGCCATATTTGTAGATTTTTTTGTGACATTATCACCATTATAACTTGAACATGGAACAAACTTTATATTTTCTGGTTTGTAACCAACACTGACAAGTAATTTTTCTACCTCTCCTTTAACTTGTAAAAAGCGTCCTTTATCATAATTAACCGCATCCATTTTATTAATATTAATAAGAATTTGGTTGATACCAAGAACTTTTGCTAAGAATGCATGCTCTTTTGTCTGTGGCTCAACACCATCTTTTGCTGAAATTACTAGTACAGCTGCGTCTGCCTGGCTTGCACCAGTAATCATATTCTTAACGAAGTCTCTGTGGCCAGGTGCATCGATAATTGTGAAGAAATATTTATTTGTCTCAAATTCTCTGTGAGAGATATCAATTGTAACACCACGTTCTCTTTCTTCCTTTAGTTCATCCATAACAAATGCAAATTCAAATGTTGTCTTTCCTATTTTTGCAGCTTCTTCTTTCAATCTGTTCAAAACCTGCTCTGAAATTGCACCTGTTTCGTATAAGATACGACCAACTGTAGTTGACTTACCAGAATCAACGTGCCCTATAAATACTAAATTCATGTGTTCTTTTTTCGCCATAACATCTACACCTCATATAATTCTTTTTATTTAGTATATTGCATCTTATTTACCTTCTAGAAAAAGGTAACTAACTCATAGATAATTGGCTTTTTAAATATTTCGGCAACAGTTAGCATCATAGTATAATTCAAAGCACTAATATTAAGTATAAGCAAAGAAACTTATCTAAACATCTCAATTTTTGTTCTCTTTTGTTTTCTAATGTTTAGAATTTCTTCATATAAGTCTGGATAGAACTCTTTTAGTTCAACTTCACTTATCATTTTTGTAACAGTATTGTACCATTCTAATAAATCAGAGCGCTCTTTTTTTAATGCAGTTTCAAGCATCTTCATTGTTACAGGAACTGTAGTTTCTGATGAGCATGCTATTTCAAATGCGTTTCCCACTGCCTCATCACAAACTGACTTTATATCAGTCACAGAAAAATTCTTAGCAAGCCTTGCGAGCTTGTCAGCGTTAATATCTTCATTAACAGGAACTTTTGAGAGATACAACTTGAAAAGCGCCTCTATTTCTTCTCTGTTTGGCGGTTTGATATAAATAAACTTGCCGAGTCTTCCACTTCTTTTTAGCGCATCATCAACATTCCAAGGTGCATTTGTTGCACCAATCACAAGAACTTCATCACTCTTTTCTTCTAATTCTGTTAGTTCCATTAGAATCTGATTTACTGCTTGATCCAAATATCTATCACTTTCTCCACCAATTCTCTTTCCACCAAGTGCATCGATTTCATCGATAAAAACAATGCATGGCTTGTTTTTCTTAGCAGTTTTAAACAGATTTTCTATATTTTTTTCTGTGTTGCCAAGCCATTTATCAAATATGCCGCTCAGCTTTACACGTATAAAATTTATCTTTCCTTCTCCTGCAAGTGCTGAGCAAAAATATGTCTTCCCACACCCAGGTGGGCCATACAGGAGTATTCCGCCACCAAATTTTCTTTTATACTTTTTTGCTAGTTCATGCTTTGATAATGGCATGATAACATTTATCTTACACCACCTCTTTATTTCATCCAAACCAACAACATCACCAAATGTTATTGATGGCTTATCAATCTTAAATACTGTCAGCTCTCCATCATCACTAAATTTTAATTTTTTTAACTGATTCCTAGAGTATGTATCTGCACTATCAAAGTCTACTGCTTTTTTATAGTTCTCTATAGCTTTTTCAGTTCTTTGCAACGCTTCTAATATATCACCCTTTATAGAATACAAATCACCTTTTGTTGGTCTAATCTTAATTGCTTTATCTATTTTTTCAAGTGCTTCTTGGTATCTTCTTCGATCTCTGTAGCAAACAGCCATGTTCCTGTAAGGTAAGTAATAATCTGGATTAAGACGAGTAGCTTCTTCAAAATATTTGAACTCTTCTTCATGCATTCCTTTTTTGCAATAAATCAATCCAATATTATGAAAAGCCATTTCATCATTCTTGCGAAATTTTATATATGTTAAATAATCATTTATTGCTTTTTCATTTTCATTTAAATAAGAGTAAGAATAAGCACGATTAAAGAAATAGTTAGGATTTATAGGTTTCCCAACCAGTTCAAGTATTTCAATAATTTGCGAGTAAATCAACACCACATCAACATATTTCTTTTGGCTTTCTAATTCTTTACCTTCTTGGAGCACTTTCATTTTAAGATATTCAAGTTTCTTCAATTGTTCTTTATCTAGAGGTTTATTTTTATTATCATTAATGAATTTCAAAAAGCTTTCAAGTTGTTCTTCTAAATTTACCATAAGATACTAATATATGTAATATTAAAAAAGAAGTAGTTCCGAACTTCTTACTTCTTTAGAAATAATCTTGTTGTTTTGCCTATCAAAATTGTAATGTGATTAGTTTGGAAAATTTTTTAACTCTGAAAAATTGGTTATTGAAGAGAATTCGTTTTATTAAACATTGAGGTAAGGTGGTATACCAAAAGGTTCCATCTTACCTCCCACCTCTTTTTTCTAATAAAGGGAATGAAGATAGAAAGAAAATATTTTTATATATCACCATTCTATTCGAAAAAAGTATAACACAAAATTTTTCAAAATTACACTATTGCTAGGAAAAGCATAATCAAAAAGAAGGCAATGATATCCAACAGGTTTAAATATTTATTTTTTGACTATCTTATTATAACTTACTAAATTTAATGGTGATATTCACGTGGCATTTAGTGAGAGTAGTAAAATAGAGAAAAAAGAACCTGTTTATGTACCTCGAGAGAATAGAGAAAAAGGCAAAGGGAATATAGCATTAATAGCCAGCGCCATAATAGTGTTAGTCATAGTTGGAGGTATGTATCTATTGCTCAAAGGACAAAAACCTACTGAACCATACAGTCCAGCATTAATAGATGTAATTAACGAAACAATATTGAATAAAACAGAGCTATGTGAAGATGATTGCTTGTTTACAAAAGCAGTAACAAGTTTAAACTACAGTATTTGTAACGAAATAATAAATGAAAGTAAAAAAGAATCGTGTTTCTTGCAATTGTCATCTCTTTCATTAGAATCATGCGTTAATGTAAAAAATTACACAAAGAAAAAAGAATGCGTCCTATCACATGCACTATTCCAGAAATCTACTGAGATATGCAATAACTTAAAGGTAGCTGATAGAAAGCAATGTATCGAAACTATTGATCCATGTTTTTATAAAGTTTTGACAGAAAAGTCACTGTGCCTTGCTACGTTACATAAAAATTACAGTTATTGTCAAGATGACTATGAATGTATATACCAATATGCAGAAATGAATAGCGACAAAAAAGCATGTGATATGCTTGACTCAAAAGTAAGTAAGCAGCTGTGTATAAATTTAGTGGATAACTTAGATAAATGCCATGAATTAATTTTGGCATCACAAGTTGACTATTGCAAGCAGCTATATGCAATACGTGCTAGTAAACCTAGTGTGTGCGCTGATATCTCATCTGATACTAGTTATTCGTATGAATGTTATAGTCATTTTGCAGTAAAGGAGAAGAACAAGGATTACTGCCAAAAACTTTCATTAGAAGATAAATGGAAATGTTATAAGAAATATTCACTTGCAACATATGACGCCTCTGGTTGTGTACAAATAAGTGAATATGCACCAAATGCAAAAAATACATGCTATTCCGATGTTGCAGTAAATTACCATAATGCATCTTTTTGTGAAGGTATAAATAATCCATCAGAGAAACTGACATGCTACTCTATTGCGATAGGGATAGAGGAAAGTATAATATATCCAAAAGAAAACTGCGCTGGAGTAAATATATTAAGCTGGAAAGACCGTTGTTATCGAGAACTAGCACAAAGAACAAAAAATATGACGCTATGTGATTACGTTATGGAAGAAGGAATAAAAAAACTGTGCATAATTACTGTTGGTAGTACAAAGGCTAATTAAGTATCACCATCGCTTTCAAGATCAAGTTGTTCAAAATAATTTAAATCATAAGTAAACTGATCATAAGAGCCTATTTTGCCCTGTGCAAGCATTACCTCCCTTGTTAATATATAAAATACAAGAGCTAAAGCCTTTTTTCCTTTGTTGTTTGTAGGAATGACTAAATCAATAAATTTGGTTTCATTATCAGTATCGCATAGAGCAACTATTGGAACATTGTTTTTTGCACTTTCATTAATTGCTTCTTGCTCTCCCTTTGGATCGCAAACAAAAATCAACTTAGGTTCTTTAAAACCATTATAAGATAAATTTGTCATTGTTCCTGGAATGAACCGACCTTTCAAAACAGGTATACCAGTTAATGCTGAGAATTTTGATGCAGGATTACTTGAATAGAGCCTTGATGAAACAATCAAGATATCTTCTGGTTTGTATCTTACTAATACCCTTGCTAGATTAAGAAGTTTGTAATCTGTTTTTCTAAGATCGAGAATGTATAAGCCGTCATCTCTTCTCTTAAAAATGTATCTTCGCATATCAAACGTTCGTACCCTAGTACCAATATGAACACCAGCCTCAAGATAGATCTCTTGTTTTACTAGGAATCCTTCCTTTTCTCCTACCATTATTACTCACCTATTTTCAATTTTATCATACCAAACAAATATAAACGATGTAGATTGGGGTCGCCGAGAAAGTCAGTCTCTTGTTTCGATTCAAGAGACATTTGAACTCAGATAACAAACACCCCAAGCTTGCAGGTTGCCAGGTTGCCTCACGACCCCATTAATTCTTAAATAATAAACTCGTCAATCTTTTTCCCAATGCTTTGTGCTCTCTCCCAGTTTATTGCAAATGATTTTGGATCCTCCTCGAATAATGAAAGTGGTATAAGATACCATGGCTCGCGGTTTCTTCTCCATCCAATATAACAATTTATTCCGGTATTCTGTTCCCATTTTTTTAAGCAGATGAATTGTCCTTTTTTTATGTTCAAGTTAGCTCTCTCCCAAGCCTTTACTTCTATCGCATATTGCATACCATGTTTGAAAACTAATATATCTGGGCAGAGTGATGAAATACCACTACCTGCTGCACGGATAACAGAAAATCCATGCTGAGAAAAAAAATCAATCAATTCTCGTTCAGCACGTGATCCTTTTTTGTATGTTTGTGTCATATAGAAATAACTCCTTTGTTTGCATCCACAGTTGCCTCTTGCCCATCTTTAAAAAATTCAAATGGACTTCTCTCTAATTTATCAAGCATAGGTATCTTTGAAATGATTGCTCCAACCGCGATTATCGGTTCTGCCTCTCTATTAATTATTGCTGCTGGTGCCTTCCCATTCTTTTTTAATTGAAGCATTACATATGAACCAACAGTACTACCCTTCCCACGTGGAAAAATAAGAATAGTATTCGTTATGCATTTTCCTTCAATAGCATGGCCTTTTTCGGTGACTATACCACTTTTTGGGTCAACGCCACCAAGAAAAGAGATTGAATCTTTGCTGAACAGAATTTTACCAGTTCCAATTCCGCGAGAAATTATTCTGCCTTTAATCAACATAATTGTTTCACCATATAACCTAATGTAGTAACTCTTCAAGGTTTTTAAAAATTACCTTCTGCTTGCACAAACTGGCAAGGTAGCGGGCAGCTTTTCCTGAATTACACCCAGTGATCTTGTAGCCCATTTCTTCAATAGGGCAGACAACCATACAGGTATCGGCAACAATATGGCCACCAGCGCTTTCGATTATTTTAGTAACTCCTATATCATCTGCTATTCTCTTGGTTGCTCGCGCAGTGCATATCCATAAATCGCATTTCACTCTTTTTCCACGGACTATCTCTGCAACTTCTTTTATTTCTTGCAGAGATGCGTGCGGACAACCAATTGTAATAAGTTCTTGCTTATCATTAGTTATTGTACTTGCTAGTTTTTCCTTTGCTGCCTTGATCTCTTTTTCAGTTATTGTAATTTTTTCTGGTTTATCTGAAATAACAAACTCTGGCGTTATATCCTTAACATAAAACAAAGCAACAGAACCGCTTGCAGCCATTGATGCACCTAATAATTTTAGTTTATCATCTGTTGCAGCTTTCTTATCAATGCCAATAAATGCTGGATTTCTATCCTTTGCAACTTCACCAACATACGAGCCAAGTGCGCCAAAATCTGTTGCTGTCCTAATGTCGCATTTAACATTCACAACAAACTCTGATATTCGATTTTCATCCAGATGCAAGCCATAATATGGTGTAACCCCACAAATTGCTGCTGCAAGTGCACTTGGTCCTCCTTCTCTATTTGTTCTCGCTCCTAAAACTGAGTTTGCAAATGCAACCGCGCTACTTTCGCTCCATGCAATATGTTCGTGTAGTTTAGGGCGAATACCAACCAGATATGGAGTACACGTACACGTCATTGTTATGCCCATTACACAATATGTATTAAGAATTTCAAGCTGTTTTTTTGCAAACTTCGCTGGCACGCCAATTTTCTTCCATTGCTCCCTGTCCATACCAGCAGGATTCAGAAATGAAGGGATTCTTACTCGTGCGCCTTTTTTTAAAATATCTTGAAGATACTCTAAACCCGCATCGCCTATTGTCTTGTAAGAAACTCCTGCAATCTGCGCTGATGTGATTGGAATCATTTTTTCTGCATTGTAGATTTTTCCAATAGCTACAAGTATCTCAATTGATTGTCTGGTTGCTTCTCCGTATTCACCATCAAACATCCTTTGCTCTTCTTTTGTAAGGAGCATGAAAAAAATTATGTAAATAGGATTTTAAAAAAGATAGAGTTTTAGCAGCGTATTACAAGAAATTGTTTGGATTTACTTTAATCCATCTTGCTTTTTCAAAATTCTTTCCATGCGCAACTAGCGGCTTTGTCGCATCAATTCCCATTTTTGTAGTAGTATATGTCTTTAGATCAGCGCTGGGATCTAATGAAGAGCCTTTTTCGTTTTGTTTTATTACTAGTGATTTGTTTGCCTGAACCCTTGTTGCAATAGCCCATTCTACAGAGCGCTCATCGTAAATATCTATATCTTCGTCAACTATTACCACGTGTTTAAGCGATTTATGCCCATTAAATGCTGCTTCTATTGCTTTCCTTCCATCATCCTCATTTTTTTTCTTTATTGAGACAACTGCATGCAACCAAGAACAGCCACCAGGTGTTATATTAACTCTTTTGCACTCGCAAACTTTACTTACTTCATTAAAAATCGTTGGTTCTCTTGGCATACCCATCAAAATTTTATGCTCCTGTCCACTAGGTAGCAGTACGTGCCATACTGGATTCTTGCGATGATGTACCTTTGTTATCTTCATTACTGGTTGTTTCCGAACGATGTCATATGTTTCAGTTAAATCAATGAACGGTCCTTCATCTGCGAGTTCAGTTGTAATTTTTCCTTCAAATGCGAATTCAACATCAGCAGGTACTTCTATTCCATTTGGCAGGAGTACGGTTTCAAGCGGCATGAGCGTATTAGCGATTTCCAATTCATCAGATCCGAGTTCGATTGATATTGCTCCAGCAAGTAAAACATTAATTGGTGCTCCAAGAACAAATGCCACATCAAGTTCTCCACCAGCTCGTTTAATAAATTCGTTTAAATGACGCGCCAAAATACGCATTACTACTCTATCCTTTCCAATCACCATCATTCTATGGAACGAGCAATTTCTACCGAGTTCTTTATCTTGTACAATTACTACAGCTGAGCTAAAATATGGTCCACCATCTTTTTCTGCATGAAATGGAATTGGGTATTTAGAAAGGTCGACAGTCGCTTCACTAACTTCGAGAACTGGTGCTTTTTTTGCATCAATTAACCTTGGCTTTGACGGATTATCTATTGCATACATTAATCTTGCCATCAACTCTTCTTTTTTGCAACCTAAACATTCTGCAACAAACTCTTGTGTTGAAAAAACATTTCCGACAATTCTCGCACCAGGATTTTCTTTTATCTTGTCAGTATAAACAACCTGGCCATCAAGCGCACCAAGTACGCTAGCAAGCTCAAGATGTTTTGAAATTGGCTTTTTCAATTCAAGCAATTTTCCTTCTTTTCTTAATTTTTCGATAAAATCGCGCAATGTTGTCATAGGTTTTCACCATTGCTATAGTTTCCCATCCCATCTCTTAAACAGCTTATGCTCCATTCCCAACTGGTCCAATATTTTGCCAACTACGAAATCAACCAGATTGTTTATTGTCTCTGGCTTATGGTAAAATCCAGGGCATGCAGGTAGCACTATTGCGCCAGCAAGCGTAACTATTCTCATGTTTTTTATCGCGATATAAGACAGGGGCGTTTCACGCACTACAAGAACTAACTTTCTTCGTTCTTTTAGCATAACCTCTGCTGCTCTTGCTATAAGGTTGCTTCCCACACCATTAGCAATCTCACCCAATGTTTTTAGTGAGCACGGACAGATAACCATTGCATCAATTTTATGCGAGCCTGATGCAAATGGTGCTGCTAAATCATTCTCATTATAATCTGATTTTGGTAATTTTTTATCTTCGCCTTCTATTCCTGCAACCTTTTTGGCGCCTTTGCTAACTACTACTGAAATATTCATCTTTGGTTTAATCTTTCGCAGTACTTCAACTAGCCGTGTTCCATATGCAATGCCAGATGCACCTGTTATTGTAACTAAAATGCGCATGAAATCGAAAAAATTAGATTATGAATATCTTAAAAAGTAGCAGTATTGTTGGCACTATAACTGCACCCATGAGCGTTGTCCGCTCCACTCCCAAGCGCACAGTAACAACACCGAGTAGCGACGCAAGCGCGAATATAATAAGTCCGATGAATCCATTTAGAACAAAAACTATTGCTACAAGATAGAGAGCAAGAATGATGTTAAATTTTGAAAAATCAATTTCTGCAAGTTTTCCAATATACCTTCTTAATAAATAAATTATTGCTACTGCAATAGCAGTACTAAAAATAAATATTGATAAAATAAAAAATAAATTATCAGCAATTGAAATTTTATCAGCAAGCATTGCAGTAGCCCCAACTCTAGCTTTATCTATCGACGCACTTGTTGCAAAAGAAAAAACTGCTTCGCTCATTGATATTGACGAAATAGCGGCAAGATAACCGAGTGTGTTTATCGGCATGAATATTGTAAGAAAAGTTGCAACTTGTGATGGTGAGCTTATGCCAGGCAATAAATCGGCTAAAAAGCCAGCAGCAACTCCAATTACAGTGAATTTCAAGAATCCCATGTCAATGCTTTCTTCTTTTTGTTTTGGCATCTTTGATTTTTTATAATTGAGAATTGCTGCTATTGCGAACATACCTGTAAAAAGCGGCAAAAAGCTGTCAGTTATTTCTGCATTGAGTGAGTAGACCCCAAGAAACCCAGCTGCTAGAAATATAACCCCTGTACAAAGCGGATTTTTGCTTCTTATTATAAACAATATTGAAAATACAAGCAGGATGTGTCCTAGGTATGGTTTGATTGCTGAATAAAACAATGGAAACAGTGAAAGTGATGGATAAAATAATGCAACTGAGAGTAATGCAGCAAACAGCGAAGAGAGAATAACAATCTTTAGTGCGGTGATGCCTTTTCCTTTAAGAACCATTCGTTGGCCTGGAAGAACTGTGATAATTGTACCTTGTTCTGGTATCCCGAAAAAAATTGATGGAATAAATGAAACAATTAAGTGAACTGGAAAAATAGCTAGAATAATTATGGCCGCGTCTTGTTCGTCTAAATTAAGAGAAGATAACATCGAGATTATTGTATTTGAATGAAGTCCAGGTATTAGACCAGAGAGAATCCCTAAAAAAATCCCGATAAAAAAGAGAATCAATTGCATAAATTGATTGCAACTCATTTATGATTTCAAAGATATAGATATAATTTCACGTCGTATAATAATAGTTATTATTCTCTTTTTGTTCGCGGTCGAGTGAAGAACCTGGTTTATTTATTCTTGGACGATAGGTGTCCTTATCCCTTCTCATTGTGATCCCAACTGTTTTCAGGAAAGTATTCATCCCATTTTTCTTTGATAATGGTACGCCAGCATGGCCATGAATAGAACTTTTTCCTTCAAAAACAATTAGTCTGTTGCAGATAGCATCAATGAAAACAATATCGTGATCAACTACAAAAGCACATTTCTCTGTTTTATTAATCAAATGTCTAAGCAAAGATGCGAATTCAAATCTCTGCTCAATATCTAAGAATGCACTTGGTTCATCGAATAGGTATATATCTACATCTTTGCAAAGAGTAGCAGTTAATGCAACTCTTTGCAGTTCTCCTCCGCTTAGCTCGTTCATTTTCTTTTCCAATAATTTGGCGATTGAAAGTCGTCTTTTGCATTCCTCAAATATAGAGTCCATTTGTGGACTGATAAATTCTTTTACGATTTTATCATTTGCAATATCAGCCAAATATTGTGGTTTATATGAAATGTTTTGAAGAGAGTAGTTTTCACCACTGTCTGGCTTTTCAACTCCTGCAAGCATTTTTATAAAAAGAGATTTACCAACTGCATTTTTGCCAACAATACCTATTATTTCACCATCATTTATTGAGCCACCATCACTTGAGAAAGAAAATCTTTCAAAAGATTTTTTCATTATTCCATATTCTATTTTTTTATTGGTTTTTATTTCCTGTTCGCTTTGTTTAGAGAATTCAAGCTCATAGTCTCTAAACCTGACATTCTCCTCTTTTAAGAATCCGTGGATATATTCGTTTATCCCAGCACGTACATTCTTTATATCAGAAACAATACCATAAACATTGTCATTTCCATAAAATATATACGCATAATCGCTAACATAATCGACAATAGAAAGATCATGCTCAACCACAACAACTTTTTTTGACTCAGAGAGTTCTTTCAAAGTTATTGCTGATTTCAAACGTTCTTCTATGTCTAGATAATTTGTAAATTCATCAAAGTAATATATGTCTGCATCTATCAAGCATGCGGCAGCCATTGCAACTCTTTGCAGTTCTCCTCCGCTTAACTCAGGTATAAAACTATCAAGTATTGGTAAAAGATTAAACAGATTTATAATGCGATTAATCTTTTCTTTAACTTGTTCATCTTCAATTTTTTTTCCAGAAACGTTTTTGAGTAATCCAAAGACTGTTCCTTTGAAAGCGCTTCTTATTTTATCTACTTGCTGTGGTTTTTGACTTACTTTAAGTTCATTTCCTAATCTTGAAAAATAATGTCTTGTTTCTGTTGTTAAACGAGAGTATAATTCATCATCCTTCAGCTTTTTCCTTATTTCTCCAAAATTCGGTTTTAGTTGCTTGCTTAGTAATTTTATCGCTGTTGTTTTTCCTATCCCGTTCTTCCCAACAAAAGAAACCGCACCTTTGCGAGGAAGAGGAAGGCCATAAAGACGAAAACTATTTAGACCATATTGATAAATTGGATTTCCTAACTCTTCAACCAAATTTATTATTGAGATACACTGAAGAGGGCATTTCTTGACGCACAGACCGCATCCACTACAAAGCTCTTCAGAAATTATTGGATAATTCGTTTCATTTTCAATTGATATGCATTCTTTACCCGTTCTATTCACTGGGCATATCTTTGCACACACATACCCACAACGCTCTTTTATGCAGAGAACTCTATCAAGAACTGCAATTCTAACCATTTAAAAAACACCAAATAGATTGAGAATAAACTGCTTTTAATCTATATCGCTTGTTTACGAACAGCAATCCCCATTATCTTTAAAAATGGCATCGTTGTTTTCATAACTATGGTAGAAAATAACAAGAAATTGATTTTGATTATAATAGATGGCCTTGGCGATTTACCAGCACCTAAAAAAACACCATTGCAGATGGCAAAAAAAACAAATCTAGATGCTCTTGCACGCGATGGAATTACAGGGTTGATTGCACCGCTTGGCAAAGGAGTTATTCCAGGAAGCGATACTAGTCATCTTCAGTATTTTGGGTATGATCCAAAGATCTATTACTGTGGAAGAGGACCTCTTGAAGCGCTTGGTATTGGTGAGCGATTAAGAGATGAGGATATTGCATTCAGAACTAATTTTGCGACGCTAGAAGGTACGGAAATAATAAACAGACGCGCTGGAAGGATTGATAGTGAAACAGCAAGAAAATTAGAAGATGCAATTAACATGACAATAGAGAATGTTGAGATAATTTTCAAAAGTTCTGTTGAGCATCGCGGTGTGCTCATACTTCGAGGTAATGGTTTGAATGCAGCTGTTTCTGATACAGATCAACATACTATTAGAAAAATTAAACATTGCGAGCCATTAGATGATAGCGCTGAAGCAAAGAAAACAGCAGACATTATAAATATACTTACAAATCATGCAAGAGAGCATTTGGAAAAGCACCCTGAAAATATAAGAAGAGTAAAGAAAGGATTACTCCCTGCAAACGGATTACTTCTTCGTGGAGGAGGCATATACAGAAAGATAGATAATATGAAATCTCGGTTTGGAATTTTAGTCGCATGTGTTGCAGGTGGTGCGTTGTACAAAGGAATAGCACGATACGTTGGCATGAATGTTATTGAAGTTAAAGGAGCAACAGGTACAAAAGACACTGATTTAAACGCAAAAGCAGATGCAGCTATTGAAACGCTGAAAACACATGATTTAGTTTTCTTGCATATAAAGGCCTGTGATTCTTTTAGTCATGATGGCGATACAAAAGGAAAAATAAAAATGATTGAAAAAATAGACAAACAAGTGATAGCAAAATTAAGAGAATCAAATGCAACTATTATTGTCACTGCTGATCATTCAACACCATGTATTCTAAAAGAACATTCGGGATACGAAGTGCCGATATTAATTTATGAGAAAGAAGGAAGAAGAGATGATGTAAGAAAATTTGATGAAATCTCTTGCATGAAAGGTGGTCTTGGCCATATTGAAGGAAAAGACTTAATGCCAATAATATTAAACTTAATTAGAAAAGGGAAAATATATGGTTCGTAAAAGTAAGTCAAGCGCCTATATCTAGTACTTCCGAAAGTAAATAAAAACTGATGCTTTTTCTCACTGGTCTTGTGTCTCGCGTTCTGAGTCTTGCCTTGAACGCAAGATCGAAGTTACCATAATTTAACCTATTTTTCATAGGTAAAAAATTTTCGAGCTAATCACATTGCAATTTTGATAGGCAAAACAACAAGATTATTTCTAAAGAAGTAAGAAGTTCGGAACTACTGATATCTACCAATATTAATATTCTCTTCTTGAAAATATTTTTTGACCAGCTTGTTTGAATTTTTTTCTTAAACTGATTTTTCCCCAACAATCTTTGCATATAAATATTCTGGTTGCATTAAGTATACGCTTTGAACTTTTTATACAACTACAACAAAGCAATTTATTACAATAATTACATTTCTCCAATTTTGCAGATTGCTCTCCACATCGTTCGCAAGTTAATATCGCCATGCATGATCACGTAAGAAGTTTAAGGCGATAGTTTTTAATAACATCTGTTAAGATTTTTAACTATGCGTGGACAAGCTGCTAGTGAATATCTTGTAACATATGGATGGGCAATATTTTTGCTAACTGTTGTAATTGGCGTTATAGTATCATCAGGAGTATTTACACCAACTAACATAATATCAGAAGAATGCTATCTTGGGACATCACTATCTTGTGTCTTCCAGCTCTATAAAAACGAAGATGATTTAAAATTAGTAATGAATGTGACGAATGGTTTTGGGTATAAAAT
This sequence comes from Microcaldota archaeon, assembly GCA_041694845.1. Classification (GTDB taxonomy): domain Archaea; phylum Micrarchaeota; class Micrarchaeia; order Anstonellales; family Bilamarchaeaceae; genus JBGFRY01. The sequence continues at coordinate 3,301 of JBGFRY010000008.1, read as the reverse complement.
TGGTGTATATAACATAACGATAAAATTGGAAGATGAAAATAAAAATTTTGTCATAAATTTACCACAAACGCATTTTGAAATAGAAAGTGGAAGTAGTTCAAAAATAGATGCTATATTAACTGGTTCTTCTGTAAGCAAAGACTCAATAAAGAAAATTAAGGTTGGTATTACATATTATATCTGCGTATCGTATATTAACCCAACGTGTGATCCTTTAAAGGCGAATTTATATACGATATCTGGGCGGATAATCGGAAGGGTAATCTAAAATTTTTATATTTACTTTACCTCAACAACTAGATTTTCCCCTTTTTTTACTCTAATCTCTTTTACTTTGCTTATTCGTTTTATCTCTTTAACAATTTCCTCGTTGAGTTTTACATTTGAAGTTATTTCTACACATCCAATCTCTGTTGCTTGAGAGGATTTGTTTTTTGCTTTATATCGCCTTAATTGATGGATGATTTCGCGCATTGCTTCAATATCAGAAAATTCATCATCAAATTTATGAACTCTTGCTGGCCATAGTGCACTATTGTGAATGCTTTTGTTTTTATGTTCATTAAAACTAGAGTATATCTCCTCAGTAACATGTGGAGTAATAGGTGCAAGTAAGAATAAACAAGTAGTAAGTATTTCTTTTAGAGTATAGTAAGCAGCAATAGCTCCTGATTTTGTATAGTCATCATTTAAGTCATCAACTGTGCTATATATCCTATATTTAGTGAACTCAAGATAATCATCGCAGAAATCATGCCAGAAAAATTGATGTATTAAATTCATGACAGAGTGGAATTCAAATCTTTCATATGCATCTGTTACTTCTTCGACTAGATTGTTTAATTTGTTAAGCATCCATTTGTCGACTTTCATGAAGAGTGGTGGCTTCTTTTTAATTTCACTAGTAGTTATACCAAACTGCTTTTCTGTATCTATATCTTCTATAAAACGTGCAGCATTCCATAATTTTGTAATGAAACTTTTTGCATATTTTATGTCTTCATAGCTGAATGGACGGTCTTTTGCCATTGCACCACTCATTGCAGCCCATTGTCTTATTGCATCTGCAGAATACTCTTTCAATAATTCTGTAGGTGAGATAACATTACCCAAACTTTTTGACATCTTTTTTCCATCTGGAGCAAGTACCTTTCCATTAAGTAGAATTGTTTCCCATGGAGGAATGCCTGTTAAACCAACACCACTTCGATATATAGTATAAAATGCCCATGTACGAACGATTTCCACACCCTGTGGTCTTAGTGAAGATGGGTAAAGTTTTTCGAACATTTTTTTGTTATCAGGCCAGCCACTTATAATTAAAGGAGTAATTGATGAGTCTACCCAGCAGTCACATATACTTGTTTCAGGTTTCATTCTTTCTCCACAATTACATTTTTTTGGTTCTGCTTTTTCTGGATAGAATGGAAGTACATCCGATGGCGCAGTTGCACCACATTTCTCACAATAGTAAAATGGAATTGGGGTACCGAAAATCCGCTGCCTTGAGATAACCCAATCCCATTCAGCACCCTCAATCCAATCAATGAGATAGGTTATCCCAAAATCAGGAACCCACTTTATTTTATGCGCCATCTCTTTAATTGCCTTTGCATGTGTTCTGATATCTGCGAACCATTGCATTGATGAAATAAGTTCAACAACAGTGTTACATCTATCATGTACCTTTACTATCTGTGGTAATTGCTGTTCTTTCAAAACTTTTCCTTCGCTCTTTAGTTTCTCAACAATTTTTTTCTTTGCATCTGATACTTTAAGCCCATTTAGCTCTCCTGCATTTATCATCTTTCCATATTGGTCTATGCAGTTTACAAAAGCCAGTTTGTATCTATGAGCCCAGACAACATCCATTTTGTCTCCAAATGTGCATACCATCACTAAACCACTGCCAAACTCCTTATCAACATCACTATCTGCAAAGATTGGAATTTCCTTTCCAAGTGGTGTGATTACTTTTCCCGCATTTTTTAGATATGCATATCGTTCATCTTGTGAATGATAGAGAAGTGCAACGCATGCTGGCAGAAGTTCTGGTCGCGTAGTCGCAATTACGAGTTTTTTATTATTCTTATCTCTAAAGATAATATTATAAATAATTCCTTGTTTTTCAACATCATCTAATTCTGCTTTTGCAATTGCTGAAACACATTTTGGACACCAATAAACAGGATATTCCGCACGATAGATAAGTTTTTTATTATACATTTCTATAAGAGATTTCTGAACTTTTGCATGATATTCAGAATCCATCGTCCGATATTCATAGCGCCAGTCTGGAGAAAAACCTAGCTCAATCATCTGTTGTTTCATGCGAGCAATGAATTCGTAAGTCCATTCTACACATTTCTGTCTGAATTTAACCAGAGGTAATGTACCAAATTTATTTTCAACACGAACTTCTGTTGGAAAACCTTGAGTATCCCATCCTTGTGGGTAATAAACATTATAGCCGCGCATGCGTTTATAACGCGCAACAAAATCAAAGAATGCGTAGGAGAGAACATGGCCCATATGGAGCTCACCATTTGTAAACGGTGGTGGGGTATCTATAGAATAGATAGGTATTGATGCTTCAAATTTCGAGTTTCCTCTCTCGAGTTCTAATTCTGCGAAGGTATAGATGTTGTTTTCAATCCAGTACTTCTGCCATTTTTTTTCGATTGAACGATCGTATCTATTTGGAAGCATAAATTTCACCAAAATCTCAGCAAAAAATCAAATATAATCATTTCCTCTCATTAAAGCATTTTTAGCCTTTCCTACATCAAGTCCAAGTAACATAGCAATATGCAAAAGCTCACGATCTGTGCGGAAATACTGCTCATTAGATGAAAGATTTGTAATTGCAAAGAATACATTATATTTTATACAATAACGAAAAAATGTTCTTATTCTGCTTAGTTCGATGGAACGATGCACTCCATTGCTTTTTATAATTCGTGAAAAATCAATCAAAAAACATGCTGCCTGCTTCTCTCCAATTATTTTAAGCGCACCTTCATCTATTGAATAATCCTCAAGAGATAGCAGAACCTTTTTGTTTTTATAATTTACTGCTTCATCAAGGTTTTTTACAGTTTTTATATATAAACTAGAACATGCTAGAGATTTCCTTTCTGCCATCATTTTACTTTTCATTTAACCAAGCCACGGAATACACGGCCTTTTCGCTTTGCAGCTGGTATATCTACTTTAGTTGGATCAACAAGGATTACTTCAAAATATTTATTGGTTCCAGTTTCCCCAACCCAATATGCGTTTAATACCTCTAAATTCTTGA
>JBGFRY010000014.1:0-33840 GCA_041694845.1 Microcaldota archaeon | reverse complement strand
TTTCTGGTTTTATGTAGGTTTTACTTGTGATTACATATTCCTGCATATTATTAGAAATTCTAAAAATATTATCTACTTTTACTATTTACCTTGAAACTAAAAATTATAACTTTAAATAATGTTTTGTTTAGTAGTTTAATATGCATTGAAAGAAGGTGAGCAAAAATGAGACTCTGTTTTCATGGAAGATGGAATAAATTGAAAGATCGATTTCATGAGAGATGGCAGCGTGTTAGAAAGAATGTAAAAGATGTACTCTATGATTTTATCTATCCTCTAAAAAAAGCAACAATCATTGGGTTTAGTTCATTATTTCTCTTTGCTGCTTCTCATTATATAAAACCATCTTTAGCACGACCAGATGAAGTAGAGATATCTCGTAATGTTAATGTACATACAAAAATTTATGCAAATGAAGCAGGTAGCTCTGTAACTGTTGGTGGGTTTTATAAAGATTTTGTTGGTTTAGAAGGTGGAATGATTTATTTTAATAATTTCAATGCCTATCCTCTCCTGTTACTCTCTGGCAATCCATCCCATACATTTACATTTGGAGAGAATGAGGAATATGGAAGCCTTGGTCTACTCTATCAAGGACGATTAGCATTAACAAACATAAATTCTACTCTTTATACGTCCCATAGCTTTGGCGTCGGTTATTCAATTCCAGTAAAAGATTTTCGGTTTTCTCTTGGTGGATTAGTTACTGGTTCAACATCCTATCCGCTATTCGATGCTACATATCTTAATCTAGTACCAGGAATTTCAGTAGATTGGAAGCACTTGCTATTCTTTTACACAACAATGAATTTCTATTTAGCAGCCCCTGATCCTATGAAAACAGCTTATATAGGATATTATGATCTTAGATACCAGAATGTAAAGTTTGGGTTAGATGCAACGTGGAAAGGATACACGCTTGAAACATTTTTTGTTTTGGATAGCATATTAAGTCAATTTGGGGTTGGGTTTTTGAGAGCAGTAAATCTAGGTTCATTAAAAGGAAATATTTGGATAAGTGGAGGTATTGGCCAATGGACGAAAAAGTTAGGTGGGGATATGGAGTTTGTTATGAGTGGTGGCATAACATTATTTATGCCAGGCCAGGTGGTAGACACTCACCATAGAGTAGAAGTAGACCGAATAACGCTTGGAGGGATGCCAGGAATTGAAACTGATATAAACACCCAACCAGATAAAAGGCCCTTAACACCTAGCGAAAAAGTATATGGAGAAAAGGCACAGAAAAACCTTCTGGCTGCAAAGACGTTCGACAACTTTACAGGAATGTATAAGAATGCATCAGTAGATGAGAAGATTTGGGTAGCACGTTGGTTAGGAAGAACGCTTGGTGATGTTGCTTATTCATATGATGTACTTGATAAATTAACAAATTTTAAGTTTTTTGATCCTGATGTAAAGAAGGTTGCAAGTGCTGGTTATCAAGATATTTTTGCGTATCTTCAAGCCTATTCAGCTTATTATCAAGCGCATGGAACTTATAAAGGCATGCCTGAAGATCTCAAAAAAGGGATAGCAATATGCGCTGGTATCCATTCGTTAATGGCAGAATTTCTAAGGCAGAATGGAGTAAATGCATTAGCAGTATCAGTAGCAACAAGAAGAGGATTGCATGTAGTAACACTCATCCCACAGAAAGGAAAAACTATGATATTGGATTATGGTGATCTAGTCAGAGTAAATGGTCCAGCTGACGAAGCGATTAGGTTGTTTGGTTCGCGTGAAATAGCACCAACGTTTTATTCTCAGATGTTTAGCGGGGATGGTTACATTGGAACTCTTGAAACGCCAGAAGGAACATTACTGAAAAAAACGATTGGAGTTGATAGTCAACGTGCGTTAGAAAACCGATTATTAAAAAAAGATTATTGAGATTATAATTTTTTAGCTTCGGGCAATTTGCGCATTTAATCATCCACTATCTTCGCAAGGTCAGACACTAAAATTTTACCTTTCTTTCTTGTTTCATGTTTGCATATAGAATCTTCTATGCTTTTTTCATTTTGATTGCCATTTAATATAAAAAACGCAAAATTCGAAAATTTTTCGGTTCACGTCAATAATGAGTGCGATTTTATGATGTTATTTTATTTTGGCGCAAAGCTGCTATTGACCGTATTATCTTGTTTTTAATAATAACTGTCGCAAGGAAACCAACTAACTTATTGGTTGGATGAATTGTGACATAATACTTATAAAATTTCTCAAATATAAATGTTTGGTATGCAATGGCTTTGCGCCACTTATATCACTCTTGAAAAAATTCACATTTCACGTCGTAGCAAAAATACGCGTTAATAAACATATGAATATTTTTGAAATTATTTACGACGATGGCGAGTGCGATTTTATGATATTATTTTATTTTTGCGCAAAGCTGCAATAGTTATTTAACCTGCACTATATTTACTATTTTATAAACACGATTTGATTTTAGAAGTACAGGACCAATACCAGATTTTGCGATATAAACACTTAACTCTGCAGTGATATATCCGCTTTTTGCTTCTGTTATATTGTCTGGTAGTGGGATAATTATTGCGTTTCCAATGTATTTATTTTTTGAAGGTTTGCCCTCATATTTTGGAAGGGATGGAATTCTTGAGTAGTATTCAACGTATTCGCTCCCTTTTATAGAAATTGGTCCATAAGTATAAATATTTTTAGCTGAACTTACTTCATTCTCAGCTATCGTAAGATTGTATTCTAATTCTCCTTTGTAAGTTTGAGCTATTTTATAATTGCCAATGTCATTATCTTCTATAGTTATTTCTTTCATAGATGTAATTATAAAATATGCAAAATACTGGCCTGATGTTGTATTTTTAAGAATTTCAAAATAGCTTATAGTATAAATGTTATCCTTGCTGCCACTGAGAACTCCTATACCCTTAAACAAGTCATTTAATTGGCTTGTACAGCCAAAAAGAAAAACAAAAACCAATAAAATGATTAATATTTTTATAGAGTTCATGATTTGATTTCTGTAATAATATTTTTAAATCAGTTTAATGCGTTTCAAATTTCATTTCCTTAGCATTTGTAAATAACTTCGTTATTTACTCTCTACTGTAAATTTGAAACCAATTGTCACTTCTTGTTTTGGTTTAACTGTGAATGTTTTTCTTTTAAGTGCAGTTAATAACCCTTTACTATAAACTCCGATAAAATTACGATCTGCATCATATGCACCCATTGCTGCGTTTTCAATGTTACCATTAGGGGCTATAGTCACCCCAGCAACTATGGTATATTTAGTATAATCTGAAGCTAGCCACTCTTTAGCTATTTTTTTAATAATAGCTTCTATCTGCGATTCTACTTGTGCTTTATATTCATCTACTGATAATACCCTTGGTTTTGCTTTTGATTTTTTTTCAACTTTAGGTTGTAGATGAAGCACTTGATTTCCAGTGACTTTTTTAGGTTGAGTAGATACTTTTTCTTGACTCTCATCTACATCTGCCATTGTTGTCTCTTTTGCTTTTTCTGTTGTTAGTAGTTTAGAAGCAATTGAATCAGAAGATTGTTCTTGTTCAAGTTGGTGTTCTTTTATCGTTGTTTTAGAAGGTACTTGTTCTACTTCTAAGATAGGTACGACAGGTTTTTCTTCTTTCTTCTTTTCACTAACTATCCCAGTATATACTGAATATAACGCTGGTTTTGCCCATCCTCCAAAACGATCATTTTTATAATCAATCACTGTCCCTGTAACCCCGAGACTAAAAACCACACCTAATCCTGCAAATAGAAACTTCCTCAATTTTCTTGGTTTTTTAAGTTGTGCTACTTTTTGAGCATTTAGTTTATTATATTGTATCATCGATTGATCAAGAACTTCTATAGGTACAAAAGTAGGTTGTGTAGTAAGAAGTTCTTTTGCACGCTCAGCTCCTAGTGAGTTATATATACCTTTTTGATTAGTTGCTATTTGTTGTAATAGCATAGCTGATGCAGTACCCCTAATCGAATGTAATCCTTCAATTGCTTTTAAAACTACATCATCATGATAATCTTGATCTACTCTTACAATTTTTTCAAGAGCATCGTGATTTTTAGATTGAATAAAATCATTTACAGTATCAATGTCTTTTTTCATCTTTATTTTTTTAGCTTCTTCAACTGCTTCTGCTCTCATTGTTGTTGGATTTTTTAATATTCTTTTTAATACTTCAACTCCATTTACTTCAACCAATTTTTGAACAAACAACTGAACACTCTCAGGCTGCTTATTTGAGTTAATCCCTATCCAGTCATTTGCAATCCTGGAGTATTCTTCATTATAAAAAAATCCAATCTTACAATGCTCTATTTCTACAAGAACTTCTTTTGAAGTGCTAATTGCATCAAATATTGCATCAGGAGCATCTGGTGCAAGTTCACCAAGACGATTAACTAATTCCCTTTTTACTTTTGGCACTTCTAAATATCCTTCAAACGATACTAATAAATTTATAAATTCTTGGTCTAATACAACAGTAGTCCTATTTCCATCTTCTTTTGTTATTGTCAAGTTAATACTTTTCTTACCATCTAAAGCTTCACTAATTTTTACTTCATCAACAGTTATTTTTGGTTCATACAATGCTTCAGGTATTGTGACATTTTTTGTATCATCTATTTTCATTGTAAGATTTATTAATTCCCTAAGAGGATTGCGAATTAACGTAATAACTGCAATTGCCATACTTTTCTCTACTACTTCCACTATTTTAGCAGCAAAATCATCATAAGTTTCAGAAATCATAGTTTCGATTGCTCTTTGTACTGCACTTTTTGCTTCATTGTGTTGAGTAATTGCATTATTTTCTTCACTTTCGCTTTGCCAAATAGATCTCTTCTGTGCTTCAATCATTAATTCAGTATCTTTTATTATTCTTGTTAATTCTATGATTATTACTAAATCAAATCTCCTTGCCCTGAGTCTATCGAGTTCTTCAGTTAATTCATTTTTGTTTTTACTTACTCCAGATTTAAAGTCGTTGATTCTATCAGTTAGTTCTTTTAATTCCGTTTCTGCTTTAGTAAGCCTGTTATTGATATTGCCTACCTTAGCTCTATTATCTTCAGCTTGCTTCTTTATATTGTCTCTTGTATGTACTGCTTTTCTATATTCAATATTTATGGTACCTTGTCTAATTCTTCTCACAGTTTCTGCTGATTTTTCAAGTTCGACTTTTAATCTTTCGTATTCACTCTCATATTTTTGTTTATCACTATCTAATTTTGCAATCTCTTCCAGTAATTTTGGTATTTTTTCTGTTTCAAGCTCTATCGAACAAATTAGAGAAGATAATACTTCTAAAAAGTTAAATCTATCAGACATTGCTTCAATTTGATTATCTACATGACCTAGTTCAACAACATATAAATTAGTAGGTGATTCAACATTTTTGTATGCAATATCAGTATCTTGAACAGATTTTTCTACTATACGTTCATTTACGTCTTTATATATTCTATTAAATTTTTCTGCATCTTCGTCAGTTACATCTTTTCCTTCATGCAATGCCACTGCTACTTTAAAAAGACGGTCCAGCTCATTTAACTCAATTTCATGAGCAAATTTTTGGTTAATTTTGTTATCTTTCTTGTTAGTAATTTCTTTTAGATCATTCTCTAGTTTAACTAAATACTCTATAGCCGAAGTAACTGCTTTTGTTGTTAGAACACGTTCAACTAAAGGATCATTTATTTTAGAGGTAAGCGTTTCCCATAAACGAATAAATTCTTTTTGTTCCATTTGACTAAAAGTATTAATTTTTCTAAATACTCTATCTGGCGTGTTATCTATCATATCTTTTACTAATTCTTTAGCAGTACTTCTGTATTCTTCCTTCTTTTCTGCGATAACATTAGTAACCTTTTCCATAGTATACCACCCATTAAACATTCTTTTGTGACAAAGTATTTATAAATCTTCTGTCAGAGAAACAGAGAATATATGGTTTTTGGTTTAGGTCGAGTTTTTTGTCTTGGTTTGCAGCGAAACTGTTTGTTCAGAAAATAAGCCAAAAATAGCTAAAAATGGTTGGAAATCTGAACGATTTTAAAGAGTTGATTATTAATATTACTACTTTAGAGAATTGAGAAATTCCTCTTCAATAGCATGGAGTTTTCCTGAGATTATTAACGTAAAAGGTGTTTTACCAAGCTCAAGATTTTTTAGATGCTCGATGTTTCCATATGTTATTCTTTCGTCATTCCATCCAATTCGTGAGAGAACTATAATCTTTCTGACAAGCTGGTCTTTATCAATATTAATAATTAACTCTATTGCCTTTTTTGCATCCATAGGCTCTGGCTCTGTATCAAGAAGAACAAGAGTATGCATTCCTTGTTTAAAGTTTTCTCTTATTATATCAAACCATGAAGTAGGAATGTAGTGTTCTCTTGGGTTTGGAATTGTACATGTTTTTCCGAATTTATAAATCTGAAGACCACATTTCCCAGCTGCTGTCGTATATATAGAAGAATTATGTATTATTTTTGTTTCAGTCCCTTGTTTTTTTGCATCAAGTATAAGAACTATGTGAGTAGTTGCGATAAGTGGATCTCCTGATGAAAGAAGTGCTATTTGTAAATTCTTTGCCTTTTTTAGTAGAAACTCGCTTTCAACATCTATTCTTTCTAAATGAATTATTTTTTTTCCAACGATGTCTTCCAGAGACTTTATTTTCCCATTCTCTATTAAATTTGTATATTTTTCAATATAAATTTCATCACATTTTTTGAGTTCTTCTATTGCTGATAATGTAAGATCAAACGCAATTCCAGTACCAACCAGCATAAGTGTCATATGTAATTAGTGCTTCCGAAAGTAAATAAAAACTGATGCTTTTTCTCACTGGTCTTGTGTCTCGCGTCCTGAGTCTTGCTTGGAACGCAAGATCGAAGTTACCATAATTTAACCCATTTTTTAGAGGTAAAAAATTTTCTGAACTAATCATATTGCAATTTTGATAGGCAAAGCAACAAGATTATTTCTAAAGAAGTCAATTAATATGTTAAAAGAAGTTCGGAACTACTGGTAATTTGTTAATAGAATATTTTTTATATCTTATTTTACCAATTAAATGTTGATGTTGATTCTTTTTTCTTGATATAATGTGCATATGCCAACCCAAACAAAAGCCCACTTAAATGTGCTGCAGATGCTATTCCTGAGTTTACATTAAACGTTCCAATAAATTCAATCACTACCCAGAGGATAACTGCATGCTTCATTCTCATTGGGAAAAACCAGAAATAGATTAGTAGATTTGGAGTAAAAATTGCTACTGCACCTAGAATACCATATATTGCACCGCTAGCACCAAGTGCAGGAATTGAAGGTGCTATTCCAATATATATTGTTAACAAATAAATAAGGCTTCCAATAATACCAGATGCAAAAAATAGAATAAGAAACCGTTTCTGATTGATTCTTTTTTCTAATATACTCCCAAATAATAACAATGCGTATCCATTAAAAAATAGGTGAATAAAGCCTCCATGTAAAAATATACTGGTTACAAATCTCCATGGTTCACTGAAAGCCAATGTAGGTGCAAATATAAATATTGAAGTAAATTGGTGGTAGGTAAGTTGCACAATGAATGTTAAAACTATTATCCCAAGCAATAAGATTGAAAGCATATTAAAGGATAGATTATAAAGTTTAAATAATCGTATTATTTATAGTTTTATTCTTGTTTATTTTTTATCTGTAACAACATTTAAAAATCCCTCGAAACAATCATTTTGTTACTAACTTTTCAAATGGCATCCCTTATTTTCACTCTTTGAGGGCAATGCGATTAATGAAGAATAGTGTGGTAGCATGACAGATCTAACTAGACCGCGACATGGAAGCATGGCATTTCGGCCAAGAAAAAGAGCAGAGTCGCAGCTACCAGAAGTCACATGGGTTGATTCTGCTGAAAAACGTGTTTTAGGTTTTGCTGGTTATAAGGTAGGAATGATGCATGTCACTTATATAGATGAAACTAACTCAACTACAAAAGGGCAAGAAGTCGCAGCGCCAGTAACAGTTATAGAAGTACCACCACTGATAGTTTATGGTGTAAGATGTATTGATGGCGGCTGTATTGGAGATATAATCGTACAAAATGAAAAGATAATTAAGACGTTAAGAATAAAAAAACTAGCTTCAAAAAAGATCGATGAAACAAGAGTAAAGAATGTTCGTCTTCTTGCATACGCACAACCTGATAAAACAAGAATTGGTAAAAAACATATTGAAAGAATGGAGCTTGGAATAGGTGGAAAAGATGCAAAGGAGAGATTAGAATACGCAAAATCATTACTTGGAAAAGAACTAAAGGCAAGTGAGGTATTCAAAGCAGGTGAGTATGTTGACATAATCGCTGTTACAAAAGGAAAAGGATGGCAAGGTGCTGTAAAACGATTTGGTGTTTCATTACAGAGACCAAAAGCAACTGGAAAGAGGAGACATGTTGGTACACTTGGCCAATGGCATCCAGCGTACGTATTATATACTGTTCCCCAAGCAGGACAGATGGGGTATCACAAACGCACTGAGTTGAACAAACAGATAATAAAAATAGGAAATGATTTTGAAAGGATAAATCCAAATGGTGGTTTTATTGGATACGGATTTGTAAAAAATGATTACATTATGGTAAAGGGTTCTATCCCAGGACCTACAAAAAGACTTGTACGTTTAAGGTGCGCTGTGCGTGCAAAACCAGGTAAGGAACTGCGTATAATATATATTAGTACAGAATCAAAGCAGTAATAAAGGGATAAGCATGGAAATAAATGTTTACTCTTCTGATGGAAAAATTGTCAGGCATGTAGAATTGCCAAAGTTATTCGAACAGACATATCGGGATGATTTAATAAAACGCGCAGTACTGAGTGATGAAAGCATTAAGTACCAGCCTTATGGAAATTATAAATTTGCAGGTCTTGAAACAAGTGCAAAATATGTTGGGAGAAAGGAAGCTTTCGGATCAAGAAAAAATAAAGGGATTGCGCATTTACCACGAGAAGTACTTCCAAAAGGGCAGTTTGGGAAAGTAAAAAGAGTGCCTCACTCAGTAAAAGGAAGAAGAGCGCATCCTCCAAAACCAGAAAAGAAAATTATTGAGCGTATAAATAAGAAAGAATATAAAAAGGCATTCCTAAGTGCGCTCTCTGCAACTGCAAATAAAAATGTTGTGGAAGCGCGCTATGCATTTCTACCAGCAGCATTGTCTTTACCAATAGTTGTTGATGACTCATTTGAAAAATTAAAAAAATCAAAGGATGTTTTAAAATTTTTAGAAGCACTTCAACTTGGCAATATGGTTAAAAGATCTAAGAGAAATGGCTCAAAAGGAGCATTGATTGTTGCAGATGGAGATATTCTAAAAGCTGCAGGTAATATCCCTGGAATCGATGTAGTAACTGTTGAAAGTCTTAAGGTTGAACATCTTGCTCCTGGAATAAAAGCAGGAAGACTGCTCATAATAAGTGAAAATGCACTAACAAAAATTCAAAAGAGGCTAAGCAAATGAATATATTAATAGCTCCAATAAAAACAGAGAAGGCAGTTGGAAAAATTGAATTCGAGAATACTGTCTATTTTGAAGTAGATATAAAAACAACAAAAAAAGAGATAAAAAAAGAGGTTGAGGAGCTATTTAATGTAAAAGTTGAAGGTGTAAGAGTGTACATAACTCCAAAAGGAAAAAAGCACGCTGCTGTAAAATTAAAAAAAGAGTTCAAAGCAGAAGATATTACAACAAAATTGAAAGTTGCATGATAAGAGGTTGAGAAAAGATGGGCAAACGATTAAAACAGCAAAGACGAGGTAAGGGAAGTCCAACTTATGCTGCACCACATAAAAGATTCAAGGTAGATCTTTCTTATAGACAATATGATGACATTGAAAAAGCAGGGGTGTTAAAAGCAGAGGTAGTAAAATTTGTTGATAATCCTTTGCATCATGCTCCTCTCATCTTAGTAAAATATGAAAATAAAGAAGAGAATCATCTTATTGCGCCAGAAGGAATTGCGATTGGTGATATTATTGATGTTGGTGCACAAGGAAGATTTGTACTTGGCTCGGTTTTACCTCTTTACAGATTCCCGGATGGTGCCTATGCGTTTAATATTGAAAGGAATGCTGGTGATGGAGGGAAGATGGTAAAGGCTCCAGGAAGTTATGCGATTGTTGTTGCGAAAAAAGGAAGTGATATTTATCTGAAATTACCAAGTAAAAAAACGATTGTTGTTTCAAATGAATGTCGTGCGCAGGTTGGCGTTGCTGCAGGAGGCGGACGCTTAAAAAAACCTCTTCTTAAAGCTGGGAATGCATACTATAAATATCATGCTCTTAATCGATACTGGCCAAAGGTACGTGGTGTGCATATGGCTGCATATTGCCATCCACATGGAGGAAAACAGCACCATGTAGGAAAACCAACAACAGTACCACGCAGTGCACCCCCAGGTGCAAAGGTTGGTCATATTGCTGCAAAAGCAACTGGAAGAAAGAAAGCTAGAAAAACAGCAGTGCAGGAGAAAACAGTATAGTAGAAAGTAATATGATGGTGATTATTTGGCTAGAAAGGAAACATATAAAGGAATTGAGATCGCCGCTTTCGATAGAATAAACCTAGAGGATTTCATAAAGATAACCACTGCCAGAAATAGGAGAACCTTGAAGAGATTAAAATTTAATCCTAAATTGAAAAAATTTATAGAAGAAGTAAGAAAAGTAAAAACTTCAAATCCAAAAAAAATTATTAAAACCCATATTCGAGATGCAGTAATACTGCCAGAATGGTTTGGCTTGAGATTTGCAGTTCATAATGGAAAAGAATTTAAAACAGTTGATATTACTTATGACAAAATCGGAAAAAGATTAGGTGATTTTTCACATTCTACCGGTCGTGTTATCCATTCTGGTCCTGGTGTCGGAGCTACAAGAGGTTCTAAATTTGTACCGCTTAAATAAAAAATGATGATAATGAAAAAATGTTATTCTATAGATTTTGAAAAAGAAGAATGCGCCTCTGCACGACTTGAAGGTAGCGACGTTTCATATAAAGATCTAAGCCAGGTATGCGGAAGAATAAGAAAAAAAACTATTACATGGTCGCTTGAATTCCTAAAAGATGTAGCAGCAGGCAGTATACCAGTACTTTATAAAAGTCATAATAAGAGATTAGGACATAGGCATGAACTTGGCGGTAAAAAAGGGAGATACCCGAAAAAAGCAGCTAGAATAGTACTAGAAGTTTTAAGAAGTGCAATAAGTAATGCAATAATCAAAGGATTAGGTGATGAATTATATATATGCCACTGCAGCGCAAATAAAAAGGCTAGCTATCCAAGACTAGCATCCAAAGGAAGAAGAGCACGCGCTGATTATGAACTTTCGCGTATTGAAATAGTACTTGCAAAAAATCTAAAAATGAATGATCGAAAAGGGAAAAAATGAGCATAAATGAAAAATTTATAAAAGAAAAATTCGAAAAGCAGAGGATTAGGAATTTCTTAGAGATAAAACTGGATAGGGCAGGTCTTGCTGACATTGACATTCAAAGGACTCCGCTTGTTACAAGAATCAATATCTCAGTATTGAATCCTGCTCTGGTTATCGGCAGGAAAGGGAGATTGATAAATGAGCTCACTGATGTCATAAAGAATCAATTTGGAATAGAAAATCCACAGATAAATGTCGTTGATGTCACTAATCCATATCTAGAAGCCCGTATTGTTGGAAAAAAAGCAGCGCATTATATTGAGATGGGAAAGAAAGTTCGTGCAGTTCTTCATTATTTACTCAGAGAGATAATTAGAAGTGGTGCATTAGGAGCTGAAATTGTTGCTTCTGGCAAGATTGGTGCAAAAGGAGCAAAGGCAAGAACACTTCGTGTTTCTGCTGGATACATCCCAAAATCAGGAGAAACTGCAAGAAGCATAAAGAAAGCACACATCAATGCTAATACAAAATCTGGTGTTATTGGAGTACTAGTTCGAATAGTATTGCCAGGAACTGTATTCCCAGATAAACAACCAACAGAAGCAGTACCATTGCCAAAGGTTGTTGCATCTGCAGGAGGAATTGATGAACAGAGTAAAGAAGCGCAGAAACAATAATATAAAAAAAGAGAGTAGACTAGTGGTTTTGATGGGCGTACTAAAAAAAACAGAAATTAGGAAGTTAACAAAAGAGCAAGCTGAAAAGAAGGTTAAGGAATTAGAGGTAATACTTCTTGAGCTTGAAGGAGAAGGCAAAAGAGAGAAGAAAAAACCAGTAAAAAAAGCTATTGCCCAGTTAATGACGTATATAACTACACTAGAGAAGGGGAAGGTTAAAAAAGATTAGTTAACTACTATTACTAGAGGTTAAATATAGATGAGTGATATCTGCACAAAATGTGGCATGATGAAAGACCTTTGCGTATGCGAGGTTCTGGATAAAGAAGCAACAACTAAGATTAAGGTTTATACTACTGCTAAAAAATTTAAGAAACTAGTTACTGTTGTAGAAGGAATTGATAAAAACAGACTTAGTGAAACAGCAAGTACATTAAAACATAAATTAGCATGTGGGGGAACTTCAAAGAATGGAGCAATATACCTTCAAGGGAATCATAAGAATAAAATATCTAATTTACTTATTAAAATGGGTTATCAAAATGAAAGCATAGAAGTAAAATAGCGATTATTTGTTTTAGTTGAAAAACTTAAGAGTAGCAATAAGTTCCTTACTGAACAATCGCATTTTTAATTTCTCGTCGTAAATACATTATGAACTCCTATGCATCTACGACGGAAATTAATAAACAGATTTTTTTCTTTTTTTAGTTTTTTTAAAAGTATCTTTTCAAACTCTAGTTTGTGATAGATGAGTTCCTTAAAATCTTTATCAATATCTTCAAGTTTATCTGAAATTTTTCCATATTTTAGATCGACTGTGTCAAAATGATTACATATTTCGTTCTTCATATCTTTAATTTCATTGTTCATATTCATAACTTCATTTTTCATATCTTTAACACGACCATAAACAGTTATTTTTAAGCACTTCATTTAATAACCTCTGTTTTTAATAATATGTTTCTAAAGTACTGATTGGTCTGTTGAGAGCATGAGAACTAGAAAAAATATTCTTTTTCATACATTTATCGGTCTCAATGTAGAAATTCTAAAAAGCAACTTAAAAACTCTAGTTGGCATGCATGGTAAAATCATTGATGAAACAAAAAACATGCTGGTAATTGAAACTGAAAATGGTGAAAAGAGAGTACAAAAGGTTTCGTGTCTGTTTCGCTTTAATCTAGAATCAGGAGAAAGTGTTGAAGTGGAAGGTAGGAAAATTTGTTTTAGGCCAGAAGAAAGGGCAAAAAAAGTTTAATTTTCTAAGATGATTATAAAAAAATTTATTTAAATAATTATATTACAATTAAATAATTCGCTTAGTCTTCAGATTTAAACCTGCATTAAATTTTTTCTTTAACAGTTCTTTTATTGCTTTTATTCTTTCCCCATTTTTTCCTATTGCAATTCCACGATCCTTTTCATCAACTGTCAAAAATATTCTTTTTTCATTCATTGCTTCGCGTAATTCAAATGAAATAACATTTACATTATAGAACATGTTCCTAATGAGAGTTTCAGGATCATTACTGTCTGCAATTATAACAACACGTCTTCTAAAAACATTTTTAAGTTTCTCAATATTCGACCAATTCCTGCCAATTGCCTTTCCAAGTGATGCTGCATCTACTAAAAACAAAATGATATTTGAGGTTATAATATAATCATTAGGAGTAACTTTAGTAATGTTTCCAAATTCAGAAAAATACATCAAATCGTCTGTGTTCAACTCACGCATTTAATTCCAGACTCTTTACTTTTTTATTAAATAACTCAATAATATTTGAATTCCCAACATTAAATATTGAGATTACTGAAACAGGGAATGGTTTTCCACAAGCAGACCCAAGCTCTATTGAACTGCCACTGAATTCAATTAATAATATGTTATTTGTATTGCAATACTTTAAAATTTTATTTTTTATATCAAATGGAACATTTCTTGAAACTATAAATGCTTTTGTTTTTTTACTTAGTGCATTTTTTAATCCTCTGCGAGAACCAAATTCAATTGTACCGCTTTTTACTAAAAGATGGAGCGCTGCAGATATTGGATCTTCTTTTCTAATTTTTCTTCTTCTAATTAGTTTTTTTTCTTTTTTAGGTTTACCTTCTTCATTTTCTTGATTAGCTTTTTTTTCTTCCACACCTTTAATTTTAGTAATCTTTTTTTCGCTTTCTTCTTTTGTTCTGTCTGTCATAAAAATCCTGCCTTTTCAATTTCTTATTTTTATTCTTTCTTGCCTTTCTTTTCTTTCATAAGTAAGCGAATTCTTCCAGTGCCAACTGGCACAGTTTGGCCAATAATAATATTCTCTGTTACTCCAATTAAGTGCTCTTCAATAGCAGCTGCACTTGCATTTACAAGATGTTTTATTGTCTCTTCAAAAGCAGCACGACCAAGAACACCGATTTTTTCACCGCTAAGTCCATGCCTTCCAATAGGTTTAATCTGTCCTCCAAATGTCATTGCATCAGCAATAAGCATAATATGACGAATGTCAACATAAAGCTTTTGCATATCCATAACATCTTGTATTTCTTTTACAATAGCATTTCTTGCAGCTTCAATACCAAATACGCGCTCGATTTCTTTTATATTATTAGTATATATTTTGGTTGGATCAACTGCTTCATTTGCAAGTATTCCTTCAATATTAAAACCAGCAGCACGAATGAAATAACCATCTTCTCCTTTTATAACAACTGCTCTGTGAAGGCCTCTGACCCCTCTAACAAGTATTCCTTTTATACGATTTGTAATGCGTCGAACATTCCTAGCAGTTACCTCTTCGCTATCCTTTATCTTTTTTGGTTTTATGGTGATTATCTTTTCTTCATCATTTATTCTTGATGTAGCTTTGTATTCTTCAAGCGCCTTTTTTAGCATTGAAAAGGTAATGCCAATTGCCTTTCCTTCTTTTTCATTAAACTTTATTTTTATAATCCTTTCACCTAGATTGTCCATTAAAGAAGCAACATCAGATACTGTGACACTACTGAGATCTATTGCTATTTTCTCTATCTCTACCTGACTTTTTGCATAAGATGGTTTTATATGTATATCTGTAATTGCTTTTTTTGGCTCTTTTTTTGAATCAACTATTTCTATAAGTCGTGGCAAACCTGTCGGAACGTGCTCTGCAACACCTGCATAGTGGAATGTACGCATTGTGTTATGCGTTATGACGCCATCGAACGTAGTGAATGTTTCTGTGCCTGGCACAGTGAAATCGTATACGAATGCGTCATCAGGTACGATATATTCTATTGAAACTATCCTGTCCCATACAACATCACTTTCAACAGCTTTGCGTAGAGGCTCAAGCTCAGTAAGTGCTATATCTTTTTCAGAAGCAATAGCATCGAAGATATTTAGATATTTCACAAGTGTTGAGCGTCCGATCTTTTGCTTTTTTGTGAAATTGTTTACTATGTGCATTGGAAAGCCTAATCTGCGTGCTGCATCCATAAGCAGATTACCAGGGCCTGGAATAACATCTGTCAAGTTGTAGCCATTCTTACTTCCATTTGCAGCAAGAATTTTAAGTGCATCAATTTTTGCCTGCACTTCAGAGCCTATCATCCCCAAGAACTTTTCTGCATATCTATACGAGATGGAAAGCGTATATCCATTCTTTTTCCTGCCTTTGGTTGAAAATATACCGAAGCGTAAGAGAAGAATTGAAATGCCGTCAATAAGCTCTTTTGAAACTGATGAGAAACATATTGCATTGCGTTGAATCGTTACATTACCATTGTTATCGAAATATCCTCTAAGAAGCGATGAAACGAAAGCATCATCTGCAGAATAAGTAAACGCCGGTACCTTTTTAGAGTAGAAATTTTCAAGCGTGCTTTCCACATTCACTCCTGGCTTTGATGAGTGGATTGTAAGATTGCGCAGCACTGGTAGCCTTTCACCTGCAGGCAAGTCTGCTGTAGCCACTGGAATTATCTTATTATTTTTTCGTATCACAAATGAATGAAATGGTGTTGCAGTTATCTGCCTGCCAGAGCTAAGTGTTATCCTGATAAGTTTTTCCGGCGACCTGTGCCTGCTGACTGAAGTTATCCTGCCCCATTCGATTTTCTCGTCACAATTCAGACTTGGCGCATATACCTCGTTTGCAAGATTGCATATTTCATGCCCATCGTGCTTAACGCAGCCAAACCTCTTGATCATGGAATCTATAAATTCACCTATACGCACGATTTTAACATCGTTATTCTCCTTTATGATTACCCGCTCGCTATACGGAATAGACATCTGGGTACCTGGTTCACCAAGACTTTGCGCTGCAACAACGCCAACTGCTTCATATGGTGCAATTGCAGCTTTTTGAGTTATTTTCTTTTCAGAAGGCATTTGATCCCCTTTTTTCTCTTGTTTTATTCTTTACGCAGTGTCAACATCATCCTGCTTTGCCATATCAGCTATCCCTGCCTTACTGGCATACATCGGGTCTTTTGCATCCCCACCGTATATAAATTGAACTATTGACATGTCAGCATTGCGAACAGTTAAATCATCAGCAACAACAAGATCTTGTAAGGCATTGATAAGTCGTCTCTGCATGTAACCTGAACGCGCTGTACGTATTGCAGTGTTAACTAATGCCTCCCTACCACCCATTGCATGTTGAACAAATTCAGGAGGTGTAAGACCATCTCTAAATGAAGAAAACACAAAACCGCGCTCATATGGTGTTAGCAAGTCTGGTTGGAAGTAGGATAGTAATCTTCTCTTATATCCACGTTTCAATCGCTTGTTTCTAACAGTCTGCTGGGCAACTATAGCTGCCATCTGAATTGCATTGAGCAAACTCCCACGTGCACCAATTTTAGCCATAATAATCGATGAGTTCTCTTTTGTAAGATCTTCTTCCACCATTTTTCCAATTTCATCTCTTATCCTAGAGGTAATCTGAACTATTGTACTCTCTAAAGTTTCTTTTAATGAAAGCCCTGGGGAACGTTCAAGTGTTTTATTTTTATACTGTAGTATTAAATTATCAATCTCTCTTTTCATCTTATCAACAACTTTTTCTATTGTCTCCTCTGCTTTTTTAGACAGGGTATAATCTTTAAGAGAAACACTGAAACCCCTAATGGTAACTACTTCAAGACCTATTTTTGTCAACTTGCTTAAGAAATTCTGTGTAAACTCTGAACCGTGGCTAATGAAAATTTGCTCTAAAATATCACTTTCGATAGCTTTGCTTTCAACAGCACCCATAATCAGCTTGCCATTTTTTATTACAATGTCTCCTCCAAGTTTCGATTGTATTTTTAGATTTAAATCAGATGGAAGTATCTGCGAGAATAATAATTTTCCACTATATTTATCTTTCAGATCAGGAGATGGAATGGTTGTTATGCCTGCTAGATATAAAAGATTAGAAGCCTCTGCCTTTGTGAATTCGCTATCATCATTGGTTAAAAAATAAAGTCCTGAGATATGGTCCTCCTGTGGTTTTATGATTGCATGTCCATGACGTGGGGAAAGTATTTGTTTTTCGACTTTCATGAGATATTTTGCTTCTGCCTGTGCTTCCTCAGTCTGGATAACATGGAGGTTCATTTCATCTCCATCAAAATCTGCGTTGTACGGAGCGATTGTAAGAGGGTTAATACGAAATGTTTTTCCAGGACAGATCCGTACTCTGTGCGCCATCATAGATATTCTGTGAAGCGATGGCTGCCGGTTAAATATTGCAATATCACCGTTAACAATCTGTCTTTCCATTATCCAACCGACTTTTACAGATTCTGCTGCCTCTTTCTTCAACTCTTCACTATCACCAACTTTTAGTCTTCTACTGTCTGGTCGTATTAGATAGGTAGCATGAGGATAATGTTGAGAAAGAATATATTCTTTACATCTGTCAATGTTCCACTCAGTAACAGTAATAGGTATAGTAAGTTCTTCTGCAACTTCAAGAGGAACACCTACTTCGTCCATATCAATTCTAGGATCAGGGGAAACAACAGTTCTTGCAGAAAAGTTAACACGCTTGCCAGAAAGATTATATCTAAAACGACCCTCTTTTCCCTTCAAACGTTGCGCGAGTGTCTTGAGAGGTCTTCCACTGCGGTGCCTGGCAGGAGGTATATTTGCAGTTTCGTTATTAAAATAGGTTGTTATATGATACTGAAGAAGCTCCCATAAATCCTCAATTATAAGCTGTGGCGCTCCAGCATTTATGTTCGCATCTAGTTTTTGGTTAATACGAATAATATCTACTAATTTGTGCGTTAGATCATCTTCGCTTCTTTCACCAGTTTCAAGTGTAATAGAAGGACGAACGTTTACTGGCGGTACAGGTAAAACTGTAAGAATCATCCACTCAGGTCTTGCATACATTGGATCAAAACCCAAGTTTCTAATGTCTTCATCTGAAATTGCTGCAAGCAAACTTCTGATTTCTATTGGAAGCATCACTTCCTTGTCCTTGTAGAAAGTTGTTGGTTTTAGTAATTTTATCTCTGGAAGAACTGCATTACAATAATTGCAGGCTGCAACATCTTTTTTCTTTTTATCTTTAGGTATTTTTTCTTCTTTTTGAGAATCTTTCAACTCTTTTTCTACTTCAGTTGTTAATTTTGGCACTTCAGAAAAACTATCTGTAACCTGCAATTCACTTGTTTGAATGTTTGGTTGTGGTTTAGATACTTCTTCTTGAACTTTAACAGAAATCCTAGACTTTTCTTTACTTAATATCTTGTAACAATTTGGACAAGTTGAACGCAAAATATAGTGTATGTGCTTAGCAAATTCTACATGAACAACTGGTCTTACAAGGTCTATGCTACCAAAATGGCCAGGGCATTCTTTTACGCGACCACCACAGGTTTTGCAGCGTAAACCAGGATCGACGACACCTAATCTTGTGTCAACAAGTCCTCCATCTATTGGATAGCCATCATCATCATAAGTATCTGGTACAACAATCTTTGCTGCAGACATTTTTCTAATCATTTCTGGAGAAAACAATGAAAAACGGATTTTATCAACAACCTTATCAACAAACATTTTATCCCTCTCTTTATATTTTTCTCTTTCAACCTTTATTTTTGAGAATTGTTCTTGGGAATATATTCAATGCTCTAATTTCATCCAACAAGAGTTTGAATGCATAGCTTATTTCAACTGGATAAACATTCTCGGATTCGCAAACTGGACAGACATCTTTATTGCGTGCGTAATCGTGTGTTGCAATCGAACCACATTCTGAGCACACTAGTTGAATTGTTTTGTCACTTTCTTCTAGTAATCTTTCTTTGATAAGTGTACTTGCACCATATCCTATTAGACAGTCACGCTCCATCTCACCAAAACGCAGACCACCTTCACGCGCACGTCCTTCGGTAGGTTGATGAGTAAGTAACTGAACTGGACCACGAGAACGCACGTGCAGTTTATTCGAAACTAAATGATGCAAACGCTGGTAATAGACAACACCAATAAAAATCTTAGCTTTCATTTCTTTTCCTGTTATTCCATCATAAAGGATTTCTTCACCACTTTCTTCAAACCCATGTTTTTTGAGTAGCTCGCGATATTCTTCCTCACTGGTACCTCCGAATGCAGTTGCATTCATCAACATACCACTTAAGGAAGATACTTTTCCTCCAACTGTTTCAAGTAAATGACCTGCGGTCATTCTGCTTGGTATTGCATGCGGATTTATAATAATATCAGGGATGATTCCATCTTTTGTGAATGGAAGGTCCTGCTGATTGACAAGCAAACCAACAACTCCTTTCTGACCATGTCTAGAAGCAAATTTATCTCCAACTTCTGGCACTTTTTGACTGCGTATGCGAACTTTTACAAGTCTGTTGCCGCTTGGTCCTTCTGTGATAAGAACAGAATCAACCTTGCCACTTTCTCCTGTTTTAAGTGCAAGAGAACTTTCTCTTTTCTTTTCTTCGACTGCACCAAAAACAGATATTTCTTCAAGAAAACGAGGTGGTGACACCTTACCAACTAACACTTGTTTTCCAGTTACTTCACTCTCAGGAAGAATAATCCCATCAGCGTCAAGATGTTTATAGGCATCTTCTCCTCTGTAACCAACGACATCTGGAGTAGGAATCTCTATTCTGTCTTTTTGTCCTCCAGGATAGATGCGCTCCTCTGTTTCATATGTTTTAAACATTATTGTCCTTCCAATACCCCGATCAACTGATGATTTATTCATAATAATTGCATCGGCCATATTATATCCTTTATAAGTTGTAAGTGCGACAATTAAGTTTTGTCCTGCTGCCTTGTTTTTTAGTTTAAGCGCTTTATAAAGTCCTGTCTGAACTAAAGGTTGCTGGGGGTAATACATTACATATGTTCGTGTATCATAACGGATGTTAAAATTGGATAGATATATCCCTAATGACTGTTTGGTCATAGCGCAAGCCATTGTGATACGAGGGGAAGAATTGTATTCAGAGTAAGGCAATATTCCTGTAACAACGCCAAACATAGAAGATGGGTCTATTTCCAAATGAGTATGCTGCGAAGTGATTTCTTCAGGACGAAGGGCAACAAGTGCATTTTCTTCTTCCTGCGCATCTAGGTATTCAACAATTCCCATTTTTACAAGATGGTACCAATTGATCTCATTATTTTTAATACGATTAGATATCTCTGGCGTAAGTCTTGACTTTCCATTCTCAACTACAATAAGCGGTCGTCTTACCCGACCTTTGTCACTTATAATGTGCAGTTCATTTAGTTTTTCATTATAGTAAACATTAACCTGTGCACTGAGTTCGTTCATTCTTCTTTTTTCACGCAATCTTTGCGAAAGCGCAGCACCATCATTATGGAAACCAATGAATCTTCCGTTCAAATAAACAACAGTTTTTTCAGAGCAATATCTTTTTTTCTTTACCATACTATGGCCCTCCTTTAAAACAACAATCGATGCTTGATGAAGTATATATATCATTGATCATGGCTTTACATCGAACATTTTTAGTGTACGAAGAACCTCTTCGTTATCAGCACCTATTGAAACTTCTGCCATCACAGAAAGATTTTTTACAAGTGAACAACTTGGACCCTCTGGGGTTTCATTTGGGCATAACCTTCCGACATGAGTTCCATGAAAATCTCTTGCCTTGAAATGTGGGTGTTTTTTGCTTAATGGAGAAATTATCCTTCTAAGATGAGATATTGTTGATAGATAACTAACACGATCAAGCAGCTGACTTACTCCTGTTTGACCCGCAATCCAGTTACCAGTTGCCATTGCATATTTAATTCTATCAGCCATTGCATCCTGTCTTACAATAGTATGAACCTGAAGACGACGACCACGAGCATCTGCCCTTGAAGCCTGATATACAAGATCCTTAATAAGAAACTGGAATGCATATCTGAAAAGTTCTTCAATTAATTCCCCAGCGAGTTTTACTCTTTTGTTTGCATAATGGTCTTTGTCATCTGCTGCAATCTTTTTCGCATAAACTAGAGTTGCTCTCTCAGCCATTTTCACCAAGAATCTTGCCTTATCAATTCTCGCTGCTTTAGTTATACCAATATGTGGAAGAAGATAGTTATCAATCAGGTTTTCTAGACGAGTAAGCCTAAATTCAGCAGGCTGCCCTGGAGAAAGTTTCCTGCTTAGCGTATCAACAGCTTCATCTTTATTTCTACTTTCTTCTTCTTCAACATTAAGAATAACATCGTTTGTTATATTGCTCTGTTCTATAAATGCTTTTGTTATCTCTCCATTTGTTTCTAAACCTAAGACACGCAACAACTGCAATAATGGGATGTTTGTAGGGATCGATGGAAACTCTGCAGTGTATATACCATCTTGGTTCCGTTGTACAACACATCTTGCTCTGAATCCTTCATTTGTTGAAAATATTTTTGCGATAGTTCCTGTTCTCTCTTTTGTAACAATTAGTTTATTAGGTACTAGATCTTCAATAGAAACAAGAACGCGCTCGCTTCCATTTATTATAAAATAACCGCCAGGGTCATCATGGTCCTCACCACTTTCTATAAGTTCAGTCTCACCCATTGTTGAAAGACCACATATTTTAGATTTCACCATTACTGGTAGTTCTCCTATAAAAACATCAGAGTAAGTTGGTCTTTCAACAGCATTGAATATAGGAATAATTTCTAAAAATAAAGGCGCTGCATATGTAAGATTTCTCAATCGTGCTTCGTTAGGTGTTATTGTTCTATAACCACCGCGGATTTCATAGTAACGCGGTTTTTCTAAACGTAGTTTCCCAAGTTTTAATTCAAAACCTTCAACATTTGTTTCTATTTTTTTGACTCGATCGACAACGCGCTGAAGTCCAGTATCCAAAAATTTGTTATAAGAATCAAGTTGTTGCTTAACCAAAGTGTTTACCTTAAAATAGGCCTCGAGCATACTTTCTACCATCACTTCACCTACTATAAACCTATGTTAAATATTTTACTACATGCATCTATTATTTATTTTTTACTCAATAACGAGCCGATAAAAATAATATTTCCCTGTGAGATCATAGCGTTCGATCTCTATGATGTCCCCAACGTTTGCATTTAGTGCTTCTGCTGCAGCATCATAAACATATATTTTCGGAAGCTGAAACTGTTTAATACCATATTTTTCTAATAATTTACTTCTTTCTCTCTCAGATAAAATTCGCATTTTAGGAACAAGTTTATGAGCAAGCACATTTATAATAATATCTTTAGCCTTTGACTTCTTTTTTTTTGCCTTTTTCAAAAGACCACCAAGCCCCCTAACCAGAGATAAAAATTACTCTGCCATATCTACAAGTCACAGGTATTACAAAATTTTTAAAAGAAAGGTTTAAAAACCGATATTTTTTCAGTTCTTTCAACGTCCCTAATGTTATTCCCACTCCATAGTGGCAGGGGGCTTATTAGAAATATCATAAACAACTCGATTAACATGAGAGATTTCATTAGTTATTCTTGTTGAAATCTTTGAAAGTAAATTATATGAAATTTTTGCGAAGTTGGCAGTCATTGCATCTTTTGATTCTATTATTCTAATTACTATAGGATATTTATAAGTTCTTGTATCGCCTTGTATGCCAACACTCTTTATTGATAGCAGAACTGCAAAACCCATCCAGATTTTTTCATACAATTTTGCCTTTTTCAGTTCTTCTTCAATTATTTTTGTCGCTTTTCGTACTATCTCTGTTTTCTCAGGTGTAACTTCACCAACAATACGAACTGCAAGACCAGGCCCAGGGAATACGTGGCGAAGTATTATCTCTTTTGGCAAACCTAGCATTTTGGCAAGCTTCCTTACCTCATCTTTATAGATATCTCTTAAAGGCTCGTATATTTCAAGTTTCATTTCATTAGGTAAGCCACCTACATTATGGTGTGACTTAATACGTGAAGAGTGTTCAGTAATACCACTTTCGATTCTATCAGAATAAATTGTTCCTTGGATAAGCACTTGTGCATTTTCTTGTTTGGCAATTTCATCAAAGATATCAATAAATAGTTTTCCGATAACTTTTCTCTTCTCTTCTGGATCAGTAATTCCTTTTAATGCACTGAAAAATTTTGATGATGCATCTACAATACGCAAGTTTAATGGATATTTCGAAAATGTTTTGCGTATGAACTCTGTTTCATCCGCACGCATCAGACCAGTGTCTACATATACCGCAGTTAAGCGTTTGGTTATAATATGACTCAGGAGCAGAGCAGCTGTTGAGGAATCAACTCCGCCAGATAGACCAATAATTACCTTTCTCTGTCCGATTTTTTCTTTTATTTCTTCCTCAATTTTAGTAATAAAATTTTTTATGCACCATTCTTTCTTTGCTTTACATATTTTGAAAATGAAATTCTTGAGCACCACTGTTCCTTGCGGCGTGTGAGTAACCTCAGGATGAAACTGCACCCCATAAAGTTTTTTGCTATTGTTCTCAAATGCTGCAATTGGGGAATTCTTTGTTGATGCAATAATCGCAAAATCTGTTGGCAAATTTTCAATAACGTCTTGATGGTTCATCCAAACATCTTCATTTGCTTTGAATCCTGTTAGCAACATGTTTTTCTTAATTATCTTTAATTTTGTTATACCATACTCTCCATGCTCTCCAAGAGCTACTTTGCCCCCTTTTATAAAGTATGCAATAAGTTGATGACCATAACATATACCTAGAACAGGAATAGCAAGATCAAAAATATTTTGATCGCATTTAGGTGATGAAGAATCATAAACAGAAGCAGCACCACCAGATAGAATAATGCCTTTTAACCCTTTAATTTTTTTTAATTCCTCTACACCAACGCTTGCAGGCTGTACCTCTGAATAAACACCCAAGTCTTTAATACGTCTCGAGATCAGATGACAATATTGGCCTCCAAAATCAAGAACAACTATTGTATCCATATATTTACATCTTAGAAAGCTATTAAAATAATTACTAGATTAATTTAAACGCTTATTTATTCTCGCCTTTATACTTTCCTTTGTACAATTCGCTTGCAGCTTTAATTAATTTCAAAAAAACCATCTGACCTATTTTTGCATTTTTCTTCATGATTAGTCCATGCTCATTTCCAACAATAAGTAATGCCTCGCTTCTTCCCTCATACCCAGGATCCCAAACTGCGCATTCTAGTGTTACGCCACATCTTAGCAGCGATGATCTAGGAAAGCAAAATGCTACAATGTCTTTCGGTATGCGCACATATTCATTGAATATTACTTTATATGCACCTTCTTGTAAGTTAATTTTATCATTCTTAAATTTGATTAGTTCAACATCACTTAACTTGCGTTCTTTATTGTTAAAATCAATTTTGCCTGCTGATTTGAATTTATAAACTTCCTTTAGCGATACGTCGAAACCTGCTGGTTGATATTGCTCATTTTTAATTATGCCTTCAAATAGTTTTGCAGATATTAAATGCTGTTTTGGAAGAATCATAAGTTAATTATCCTCTTGGATATTTTGATATAGTATCAATAACTTCTACATGTGATACAAACATTCTTCTACAGCAATAGCGTTCTACTCCAAGCTCATCTAAAGCAACATCTGCACTTTTATTCTTTAGTAAGTCTTTGTAGTTTTCGTACAGATCTCCAATAACAGCACCACAGCTAAAACAACGGACAGGAAATTCCAATACATCACCTAATAATTTTTATTTGCGTAATTTATCTATAAGATTTCTGATATCTTGCACGTGCTTTTGGACCTTTGAATTTTTTTGGTTCAACACGTCTTACATCTTCAACTAATAGTGCTCGATCAAAATCAACAAATTTCTCCTTGAGGCCCATTCCATCAAAATACTGCACTAATGCCTTTGCTATAGCTATTCTTGCAGCCTGCACTTGACCCATGACTCCTCCACCAACTACAGTAACACTAATATCAATAGTAGTTGCTTCTGTCCCAAGAAAAGATAGTGGCTGCTTTACAAGATGACGCATATATTTATTTCCAAAGGCATCAAGCGCAATACAATTTATTCGTATGTTGCCTTTCCCATCGCGGATAGTAGCTCTTGCAATGCTTTCTTTTCTTTTTCCTCTAGCTACTACAACCTTTGTTTTCTTTTTAGTGATTTTGCTTTTTCGTGGTTTTTCTTTCTGTAGTCGTTTCTCTATTAACTCTGGTTTTTTCTTTTCAGATTTTATTTCTTTTTTTCTCACTTGTGTATGTTTAAGTTGCTCTTCTGTTATCAATGTTGATGTCATAGTATCCTCCTAACTAAATAATTATATTCTTTTACATAATTCTTCTATTGTAATAAAAGGTTTTGTTTTATCACAACAAATGTCTTCAATTTGAATTGTTTTCGAAACTTCAAGATTCTTAGGATTTCCTGTATAAACCATTAATTTTTTCAGTGCGGCTCTACCTTTTAAAGTTTTTGATGGCAACATACCTCCAATAATCTTTTTAACTAATAAATACGGTACTCTTGGCCATTTTGGTGAGTGCTCTGGGTTTGCTTTGTTCCTAGCACCACGCCGTGCTTTATACTTATTAACTATTGAACGTTCTTTCCCTAAGATAACAATATTTTCTGCATTTATTAATGAAACTTTCTCACCACTAATAAGTTTTTTTGCGATATGACTGGCCAAACGACCTAATTTCAAACTACTCCCATCTATTACAATCACAATTTTCACCTACTTAGTTTAATTATCTATTCTTGCATATTCATTTTAGTATTATTACTCCACTTCCTTCTGGATTATTTTTTAGTAATTCCTCAATAGAAAGCATTTCTGAGCCACTCGCGCTTATGAGTTTTTTAGCACTTTCGCTAAAACTATACGCAGCTATCTTTAATCTTTTAGTCAGATTGCCTGCACCAAGTATTTTACCAGGAACAAGAACTGTTGTTCCTGATTGTGCGTATTGCTCCAACTTACTAAGATTAACCTCAACCTTTTGTCTTCTGGGTTTTGCTAATTCTGTAGCAACTTTTTGCCAGATAGGCTGTTTATTTCTAGAAAGTTTTTTTATTAAAGTAGCAAGTTCGCTATTCTCTTTCCTAATTTTGATTTTCATAGTTATCGCCTTATTAGTAGAATGTTTTTTAAACCTGCAACTGAATTAAGCGATTTAGCTCTATTGAATATTCCATTGGAAGTTCTCTCATAAAAGGTTCAACAAAACCAAGAACAATCATTTTTGTGGCTTCTTCTTCTGTTATTCCTCTGCTCATCAAGTAGAATAATTTATCCTTGCTAATACGACCAACTGTTGCTTCATGGGCAACATCAACAGTCAGTTCTCTTACGTCAAGATCTGGATGAGTTTCTGATATGGATTTATCATCAAGCATAAGTGCATCGCATTTCATATGCGCTTTTGATTTCACTGCACCTTTATCTATGCGAATTAAACCTCTAAATATTGAACGACCGCCATCTTTACTTATGCTTTTTGAAAGTATTTTTGAACTCGTATTAGGTGCCAGATGAATAGCACGCGCACCTGTATCCTGAACCTGATCTTTTCCTGCATAAGCAATACTTAACATGTCAGCACGCGCACCTTTTTCTTTAAGAAAAACTGTTGGATATTTCGCAGTTACTACTGAGCCGATATTTCCATCAATCCATTCAACAACAGCATTTTCATATGCAAATGCCCGTTTTGTAACTAGATTGTAAACATTTTTTGACCAGTTTTGAACTGTTGTATAATGAACACAAGAATTTTTCTTTGCAATTACTTCAACTACTGCAGCGTGAAGTGATGATGCAGAATATATTGGCGCTGAACAGCCTTCAATGTAAGAAACAGAACTCCCTTCTTCTGCAATAATCAAAGTACGCTCGAACTGCCCAATTTTTTCTGTATTTATTCTAAAATAAGTTTGAAGCGGGATGCCAACAGTAACTCCTTTAGGTACATAAATAAAACTTCCACCACTCATCACTGTATCGTTAAGTGTTGAAAATTTATTATCTCCTATTGGTACAACTGTCCCGATATGTTTTCTTACAATTTTTTCATGTTCACGAATGGCAGTATCCATATCAGTGAATATAACACCTTTGCTTTCCCATTCTTTTTTTAGATTATGGTACGCTACTTCACTTTCGTACTGCGCAACCGATCCAGCAAGGAACTTTCTTTCAGCTTCAGGTATACCAAGCTTGTCAAACGTTATTTTTATTTCATCAGGAACTGCATTCCAGTCACTTTCTTTTTTTTCAGTTGCTGTAGCATAGTAGCAGAGATCGTTCAAATTAAGCTTTGATAGATATGATGCAAACAGAGGCATTTTCATACTTTCGAATATTCTGTATGCATCTAAACGTCTTTTAATCATCCATTCTGGTTCTTGCTTTATCCTAGAGATTTCATTAATTACTGATAGATCTAATCCATTTCTAAGTTTGTAAGTATAAGTCATAAATCTAACTCCCAACGTAGATATTTTAATATTTTGTCATATTTAAAACACCATGCTTACTTTATATAATCATTATCACAAAATTAATAGAGATAAAATTCGAATTATAAACAAGCCTGAAACAATTATACTCGCACTTGAAGAAAGGGGTTTCTTCGCTGCTTTGGATAGAAAAGGAAAAGCAATAAGCAAAGAATCACGCAATATAGAAGATGTTTGCCATTTAGTAAAATCCTCTTCAGTTATTTGGGTTGACTATATATTGGATGATTTAAAAAAAGAAGCTCATTATATTGCTACATCGCTAGGTTTTAGTGAATCTCTTATTAGAACTATTGTAAAAAGTACAAGAAGCGGTTATGAAGATTTTGGCAATGAAATGGGAATTATGCTGCCAGCTATAATCGTGGAAGGATTGGAGGTAAAGCTAGAACCTCTCATTATTCTTATTAAAGAGAATATTATTGTAACGTTGCATACGACAGAAATAAAACGATTTTTTAGGTTAAGAAGATATGCAGAAACACTTATGCGCAAACTTCCTATAAAAGGACCTAAAAAAGATAAGATTACAATGTTGCTTATTCGTATAATTGATGAGAACAATGCAAGAAATTTCGATCACCTTATAGAAATAGAAGAACAGGGGGATAAGTTAAGCGAAAGCCTTTCAGACCCAAAAACCCCGCGTCTCATTCTTGGTCATCAAATTTACAAGATGAAGCATGCGCTAATAGCATATTTAGGTGGATTATGGGCAATCGTTGATGCGCTTAACTCACTGCGCTACGGCGATGCTGACTTACTAACAGACAACAAAGAGATTCTTGTAAAAATAAATGCTCTTATTTCAGAAGTAAACTCACAAATTGGGTTAGCAGAACATTTAAGCGAGGTGCTTGTCAGTGGATTAGAAGTAATGCAATCAATATACAACAATCAATTACAAATTTTAAATAATCGACTTGCCATGTTAATTGCATATCTAACAATTATCGGTACTGCATTACTCGTACCAAACACAATTGCAACTATCGTAAGTGGTTCGATGTTTGAGTTTACACCTGCAGATCAAAGCTGGTACCTACCATTACTTGTTGGTTCAACAATCATAGCTACTATTTTTGCCTGGTTATTTGTAAAAAAGATGGGTTGGCTACCAGAAAATACTGATAGATAAATCAGTAATTGCGCTCTAATAGTTACCTAAAGCATTAATCTCAATCTCATTTTCTTTTATCTCTTTCATTGCTTTTACAAGCTCAAGCGCAGTACGGATGTTTGTGATACATTGAATTCCTCGTTCTATTGCCATTCTTCGAATCTTAAAGCCGTCTGTTTGGTATACTCCGCCTTTTTTAGGAGTATTTATTATAAGAGATATCTGTCCTCCTCCAATTACATCAAAAACAGTCGTATCTTCACTATCAGTTTCATGTTTCGCATCTTTTGTTTTGAGTTTCTGAACTATTATTGGGTTAGTCATATACTTTGCTGTTCCAGGAGTTGCAAAAACCTCAAAACCTAATTCTCGAAGCAATCTCTCTAAAGAAAGTGCATACTGTTTGTCCTCATCTCGCAGGCTAATAAGCACTGCTGCCTTTCCACTTTGAACTGGAAGAGTAAAACCACCTGCCAATAACGCTTTATAATAAGAGGTTTCAAATTTGCTTGCAATGCCCATTGTTTCCCCAGTGCTTTTCATTTCAGGGCCGAGCGTTATATCAGCACCGCGCAGTTTTAAGAATGGAAAGACAATTCCTTTAACTGCAAAAAAGTTTGTTTTATTGCTGAGTTTTTTCATATCAATTTTTTCTCCTGCAAGTATTTTTGTTGCGATTTTTGCCATTGGTACACCAATCACCTTGCTTAGAAAAGGTACAGTTCTAGAAGCACGTGGATTTGCTTCAAGTACATATACAACATCATCTTTGATTGCGTATTGAATATTTACAAAACCAACTATACCAAGCGCAAATGATATACGGCGCGAATAGTCTTCTATAGTTGTCCTTAATTTTGCGTATATATTGATTGATGGAACCACGATATTTGCATCGCCAGAATGAATACCTGCAAACTCAATATGCTCCATTATACCTCCGATAAAAATTTCCTTGCCGTCAGAAATCAAGTCAACTTCGCATTCTATGGCATGATTAAGATATTTGTCAATAAGAACAGGTCGCGACTCGCTAACATTAACTGCCTCTGTTATAAATCTTTTTAGTTCCTCTTCGTTATATACAATTTGCATTCCTCTACCTGCAATAACATAACTAGGCCTTACAACAACAGGGTAACCAATTTCTGCAGCTATCCTAAATGCTTCCTCCTCTTTAGTTGCTGTGCCATTCTTTGGTTGTGGAATATCAAGTTGATTCAACAACTGCCTAAACAATTCTCTATTCTCGGCGATATCTATTCCTTCAAACTGAGTTCCCAGTATTTTTACTCCTGCGTCAGATAATTTCTTTGCAAGATTTATGCTAGTCTGACCTCCAAGCTGGAGTATTACACCTTCTGGTCGTTCGTTTTCGATAACGTTTATTACATCCTCAAATGTAAGTGGCTCGAAATAAAGTCTATCACTAGAATCAAAATCAGTACTAACTGTTTCTGGGTTATTGTTGATCATAATGCTTTTGATACCTAACTCACGTAAAGCAAATACAGCATGAGAGCAGCAGTAATCGAATTCGATTCCTTGGCCAATTCGAATAGGACCTGAACCAATAACGATTATTTTTTTGTTATTTAACTCAGTTACTTCATTTTCCTGCTCGTATGTTGAATAATAATATGGAGTAACTGCCTCAAATTCTCCTGCACAACTATCAACAATTTTATATGTTGGGATTATTGAAAATTTCTTTCGCAATGTGCGGATTTCATCTTCATTTTTTCCTTTTAATTTAGCGATTTGTATATCTGAAAAACCACCTTGCTTTGCTTTTCTTAAAAGTGTTTCGTCTAAATCATGCGAAGCTATTTCTTTCTCTAATTTAACAATATTGTTGATTTTTTCTAAAAACCATCTGTTTATTTTCGTAATATCGCTAAGTTCTTTTACAGATTTTCTATCACGCAGACATTGTAATATTGCAAACAGACGCAGATCTGTTGGTGGATAAAGATTATTCTCTGGAATGAACTTGTTAGGAATCTTTATCTCCAAACTGCGAATAGCTTTTTGCAGTGCTTCTTCGAACGTTCTTCCAATAGCCATTGTTTCCCCAGTACTTTTCATCTGAGTGCCGATTATCCGTTCAACATTTAGGAATTTTTCAAATGGCCATTTAGGAATTTTTAATACACAATAATCCAACGCAGGTTCAAATGCAGCTGTTGTATTTGTTATTGCATTTTTTATCTTATTAAGTGAATAACCAAGAGCAATTTTTGTTGCGACTCTAGCTATAGGATAGCCTGTTGCCTTTGAAGCAAGCGCTGAAGAGCGTGAAAGCCTTGGATTTACTTCAATAATTACGAATTCGCCAGTTTCATGGTTAAATCCAAATTGTACATTACAACCTCCCTTAATGTCAATAGCGCGAACAATCTTTAATGCAGCGTTTCTAAGAATTTGGTGATCACGATCTGATAGAGTCTGTGATGGAGCGATAACAATTGATTCTCCTGTATGCACACCCATTGGATCAAAATTTTCCATATTACAAATAATTATTGCATTGTCGTTTGCATCGCGGATTACTTCATATTCAAACTCACCCCAACCAATTATCGATTTTTCGATTAGTACTTCATGCGTTGCTGACAATCTAAAACCAATATCAAGCAATTTTTTCAATTCTTCTTTGTTATTTGCTACACCACCACCACTTCCACCAAGAGTAAATGCAGGCCGCAGTATAACTGGATAACCTATTTTTTCTGCGAATGTGTAGGCTTCTTCATAATTTTTTGCTGGTAGACTAGGTAGTATTGGGACATCAATACTACGCATTACTTCATTGAATTTTTCACGACTTTCACTTTTTTCTATTGCTTCAAGATTAGTTCCAATGACTTGCACGTTAAATTTTTCTAAGATGCCACGTTTTCCAAGCTCAATTGCTAAGTTTAATCCTGTTTGACCGCCTACCGTTGGTAATAGTGCATCTGGCCGTTCCTTTTCTATTATTCTTTCTAAAAATTCTTGAGTAAGTGGCTCGATATAGACTATGTCTGCCATATCGAAATCAGTTTGTATTGTTGCTGGATTTGAATTTACCAAAATTACTTTTATACCTTCTTCACGTAACGCGTGGCATGCCTGCGTGCCAGCGTAATCGAATTCTGCTGCCTGGCCTATTACAATTGGACCAGATCCGATTACTAAGACTTTAGATGGTTTTTCCGTATTTTTCATTTTCTCACATCATAACATTTCTACAAATGCATCAAACAGATATTTTGAATCGCTCGGACCTGGTGATGCTTCTGGATGGAATTGCACTGAGAAAATCTGCTTTGATAAATGTCGCAAACCTTCAATTGTATTATCATTTAAATTATAATGTGTAACTTCTAGTTCTTTTGGCAAATCACTCTTATTAGAAGCAAAACCATGATTCTGTGTTGTTATGCAAACGCGATTTTTTGCTAAATCAATGACAGGGTGATTACTACCGCGATGACCAAACTTTAACTTAAAAGTGCTGCCGCCAAATGCATGTGTAATTAGTTGATGGCCCAAGCATATTCCAAACATTGGATAATTTTTTTCTGCCAACGTACGAATCGTTTTATGTGCATCTGTTAAAATTGCAGGATCTCCAGGCCCATTTGATAAAAGAATTCCGTCAGGTTCATGTGCGCGAATATCTTCAGCACTTGCAAAACAAGGGACAACAATAACCTTTATTCTGCGAGCTACTAGTTCACGTACAATTCCCATCTTTACTCCATAATCAATCAAAACAATTTTTTTCTCTCTTGAACCATCGCCATATATTTTCGCTTCGCATGTACTAACCTTTTCAATAAAATTTACTGATGAATAATTAAACGTAAGCTCATTGAGAAGTTTTTTTGTATCGATACTATCATCGTAAGTTGCAATTACTGCTGGGATTACCCCGTAATTACGGATTTTTCTTACAATAAATCTTGTATCAATATTACTTATGCCAGGTGTAGTAAACTCTTTCAAAAATTCATCAATTGTTTTAATACTTTCACGATGAAGAGGAATTTCACAAAATTCTCGCACGCAAAATCCTTCCACTTGAATTTTGTCACTTTCAAAATCCTTTTCGTTAATACCATAATTACCGATTAAAGGATAGGTAAGAATAAGAATTTGGCCTGCATAACTTGGATCAGTTAATGCCTCCTGATAACCGATCATTGAAGTGTTAAAGACTAATTCACCTACTTTTATTGTTTTTGCACCGAAACCTCTACCATTCAAAATTGTTCCATCTTTTAGAATAAGCGCTGCCTTCAAAGTAACCCAAAATGTTTTTATATTACTAAATGTTTATTAATTAGTAGTTCCGAACTTCTTTTAACACATTAATTTACTTCTTTAGAAATAATCTTGTTGTTTTGCCTATCAAAATTGCAATGTGATTAGCTCAGAAAATTTTTTACCTATGAAAAATGGGTTAAATTATGGTAACTTCGATCTTGCGTTCCAGGCAAGACTCAGGACGCGAGACACAAGACCAGTAAGAAAAAGCATCAGTTTTTATTTACTTTGCGGTTTACTGATTATATTATATATTATTTGCTGGAGTCTGATGAACTTGTTAGTTCATAACCTCCAGCTCATTTACATTCGCTGGAGT
>JBGFRY010000028.1:0-7913 GCA_041694845.1 Microcaldota archaeon | reverse complement strand
TCGGCCTGGCCTATGGTCTCATTTCTAAGAAAAAGCTAGAAAATTTATCATTTAGCGTCTCGAGACGCTCGAGTTATAAAAGATGTTTCTGTTTACTGATTACAGCTTCCGCGCAACTAATTTTAAATGCATACAACTCAATCTCTTTGGGAGTATTAATGCCATAATTCTCTTTGCTATGCGCTTTACTGCAGTATTAGCCTCAAAAAAATGCACGGTTTCAATTTTCTCTACCTTGAATCCAAATTTTTCAGCCCAATTTTGCAAATGACTTTTAGTGAACAATGCATAGTGCCTATCTTTATCTCCGTAAGGACTTTTATATCCATGCTGATATGCAGGACTAAGTGGAATCCAGAATAAGATATAGAAGGCGTTATCTGTAATCAATGTAAGTTTTCCATCTTTTTTCAAAACTCTTTTAATCTCCAAAAAGAAATTTGTATGATTTGTTAGGTGTTCGAAAATACCTCTAGAGTAGACTTCATCAAATACTCTACCACGATATGGAAGTCTATCTTTGTCTATATTGCATTTTAACACTTCCTTGCGTGTTGGGTACAGGTCAACAAAATCCGTTCCGTATCTCTCATTTCCGCAACCTATATTTAAAATCTTCATTCAATCCGCTTCATGTGAAATAGGAATGATAGTGACTAACCATATTTATATAACTTTCTTGTTTTCTGGCTTTCAGTAATTGCAATGTGGTTAGTTTAGAGAATTTTTTACCTCTGAAAAATAGGTTAAAATATGGTAGCTTCGATCTTGCGTTCTGAATGCGAAGATTTAAACAATCTTTGCACTTTCAACTACTCATAATAAAAGAAATGTAAAAAAATAACGAATTATTGCCTCAATAGTTCGCATAGCATATAAATACTCCCACAAACCAGAATCATATCTTTTTTCTTTGCATGTTTTTTTGCTAATGTGAATGACTTCTTAACGTCTTTTTCTATAATTGTTTTCGTATAAATACTTGCATTTTTTGCGATCTGCTCTGCATCTTCTGCACGCTCTATTCCTGTTTGGTTTATTACCAATAAATCACAATGTGGGGCTAAGATACGCAGCATCTCTTTCCAGTCCTTGTCTTTCATTGCACTAAATATACAAATAAGCTTATCATAATCAAATAATGAAAGGTTGTTTACAAGTTCTTTAATTCCATGCGGATTGTGAGCTGCATCAAAAAGTATTATTGGTCCTGTATTTTTGGTTTTTGATTTTGGCGCAATAACCTCAAGTCTTACTGGGTGTTTTGCTTTTTTTAATCCATTTCGAATTGCCGTATGCTCAATTCCTAGTTCCTCTGCTGCTGCGACTGCTAATGCTGCGTTATATACTTGGTATCTACCAAGTAGCTTAATCTTGAGATTGTTGTAAAATTTATGGCCAATAAAATTAAATAATGTGAATTTGTTGTTCGCACTTAATATCTTTGCAAAAAAATCTTCATTCAAAACTAGTAATGTAATATTGCGTGATTTTGCTTCTTTTTTTATTGTTTCCAATGCTTTACCTGTTGCAGCTGTTATCCCTATCCCTTTTTTCAAAATCCCTGCTTTTTCAAATGCGATTTTTTCTATTGTACTTCCGAGATATTTCGTATGGTCAAAATCAACGTTTGTGATTATTCCAATGCATTCCTCTGCAATGTTTGTTGCATCAAATCTTCCACCCATACCGATTTCCATCACAGCAAAATCGCAGTTTTCATCTGCAAAATATTTGTAAGCGATTGCAGTAAGCGCTTCAAATTCTGTAATTTCAAATCTCTCACTGTTTTTTCCACGTTCGAACAAATTCAAAATCAATTTTTCATATTTTTTCAGTTTTGCATCACTAATATCTTTTCCATTTATTTTGAAGCGCTCGTTGTATTTTTTTAAATGCGGAGAGAAATAGCTGCCAGTTTTATAACCTCCTTCTTTCAAAATTGAGGCAAGATAACTTGTAACAGAACCCTTTCCATTTGTACCAGTAACTAAAATGACTTTTATTGCACGTTCAGGGTGGCCAAACACATCCATTAATCTGGAAATGCGCTCAAGCCCAGGCCTGATTCCGAATTTTGAAAGAACGGTGCATAGGTGCATCTCCTGCATAATGGGCTATCCTATGAAAGAAATAAAAACTCATTTACCGCAAACTTGCTTGCAGCATAAACTAACGTCATACTTTTTCTCATAAAGGCTCCGCAATAGTTTTGATTTCACCTCATAAATTCCTCTCCGGATTTCTTCGAAATCAGAGTTTGAAAATATGCCTTTAAAAAAAGTAAAAAAAAGAAAAAAATTTGTTTAAAAATGCGATTGTTTAGTTATTAGTTTAAGCTGTAATTGCGAAAGTCAGATAGTAGTTCACTCTTTATTATGTTCCAATATCTTTTCAGCAAGAACACCATATGCAGGTCTTGAAAGCATAACACCAAGAAGCGAGCCAAGTATATTTGCAATTGCAAAACCAATTACTTCCACAAGATGAGAGAATAACAGCGGTATCATTGCCACAATTGCTACTACCATACTCATCTTAATGATATCAAATGCATAATTAAGTCGTTCATATAGTGCTATGCCTTTTTTCAATAATTCATCAGTTATAACTATCTGTGCATCTATACCAACAGCTATTGCAGCAATAATTCCTGCCATACCAGCTAAATCAATAGTAAATGATCCTAAAATCGCGCTTAGGATTATTAATTCAGATATTGAAATTGCAAGTATCGCACCAATTATCCTCAAATGTCTATAACGAATACCAATAAACACTGCAACTGCTACTAAAGCAGCACCAACTCCAATTACACTTAATCTAAGAAATTCACTTCCTAGTGATGGTGGGATCTGTATTACGCTTCCAATAGAAATCCCAACAGGTAATGACCCGCCCTTCAATATTGATTCTATTCTTTTTGTGTTTTCGTCGATCTCTTTTTGTTTCTCTGCTCCTGTTTTATATGGTATGCTGCCACCAATCGAATAATCCTTAAATATCGCTCCTTTTGTTATATCTGCACTTAAGGTAGGCGAATCCAACAAACCAATCGCTTTCCATTCACTTAAAATTATCTTTTCATTTTCTATTTTTCTTAATTTCGGTGAGATCTCGTCTATGTCCTTCTCTCTGATAACATACCCCATATTTGTTAGGTTTGCCTTTAACTCAGAACTTGCTTCTTTAGAAATAATTACTTTAGTTTTATTACTCATTGGTTTAGGAATCGTGGTACCTCCTTCTTCACCAATAATATAAATAGATAAACTACTACCCTCTAACTTTATTCCTTCTTTAACAGCATCATAAACTTCATTATATTCCATGCCATCAGGAGCATTTTTTATCAATTCCTCTTTTGTTAAAAATACAACTGCATCTTCCTCTCTATCTAAGAACATATAAACTGGGTAACCTGCTTTTCCTTTTACAATAGTCGCGAAATTCTCTGCTGCGTTTTGCGTTATTGTAAAACTTACCCCCCAATCTCTATTACCTAACTCCTGCGCTGTCAATGTATAAATAGAATATGGGTATATGTCCTCTCCTTTCAATGCAATTTTGCCATCGACAACACCTAAATAAACGCCTTGGTGTGAGAGAACACTTTCAATAAATGCTATCTGGCTTTCATCTGCCTTTGGTACCTCTACTTGTACTTCACTATCGCCAATTGCCCTTACCTTTGCTTCTGTTAATCCAAGTACAGATGCTCTTGTTTTTATTATACTAACAAGCTGTTCCATCGTTTGTTCGTTAACTGGATGTTCTAATAAAACCGGAATTCTTGTTCCACCTACAAAATCGATACCAAATTTGATACCATTCGCCCCTATATTGACCAAACTTAAGATAACAAGAGCAACAAGGCAGAGAAGTTTTAACTGCCCGTCTTTCCATAAAATAGAGAGCGAACCAAACAAAATAAGTGAGAACATTAGCAGCAGACCACTGTACTTTGGCATAAACACAATAGCAACAGTAAGGATAATGAAAAGTGCAATCACACCAAGCAACATATTATTCATGTTTCATAACCTCTTTTACATACCATAGCATCATTACAGCATTAATCCCCCATGTCGCGAATAGATCTCCAATCAATCCAACAACTGCTACTGCTGCGATTTCATAATAGATTGAGATACGCGTTGCATATGCAAGTGCTAAAAGTACAGTAAATGAAATAATTGCAGCTATAGACATTGTCATACCAGTGCGCATTGCATCAACTACTTTTTCAACAGGATCGCCGCTACGTTTCAACATTCTCATTGTTAGTAGTATATCTGTGTCAAGCGAGAATCCAATTAACATAAGAAGTGCTGCAAAAGAAGCTAATGTAAATGGAATCCCAAACAATCCCATTGCTCCTAGTGCAATTAAGATATCACTGACAACCCCACATATGACAGCAATGCTTGGCGCAGCAACACGGAAAAACAAGAACACAAATACAGTTGTTAGGATAGCAGAAGTAACAACTGTCCAAAATACTCTCTCAAGAAAGCGTATTGAAAGAAGTGGGCTTACTGTTTCAACAGATATACTTGAATACGTTACATACTTATCTAGTATGTTTGATATTTCTTCTCTGTAATCAGAATAAATCTTAGTATATGCTAAATTAAATTCTTTCTTAACTATTCCAGGACTTTTGGTTGTACTTATATTTGTTTTAATACCAGCCAACTCAAACATTTCACCAGCTATTTTTTCTATCTCTGCTTTCTTTTCTTTGTATCCCTGTTCATAAGAAGAATCCTGTGCTGCTTTATATTCGAGTTTCAGCACTTCTTCTATTTTTGTATTAAAATTATTTTTTATTTCATCAGCCTTTGTTAGCAATTCGCTATGTTGTAGTTCTATCTCAGCCTTATCACCTGTTGCAGTTTCAAAAACCTGCACCTTTCCTTCGATTCCTTCTTTGCTAAGCGCTATTTTCAATTCCTCCTGGCTTATTTTTTTATCAAGCACCATACTGATAAGTGTACCACCCTTGAACTCAACACCAAATTCTATTTTTGGAATAAAATAAAGCGAAACAGCTATCAAAATAAGTGGGGCTATGGCTAGGAGCTTGTAATTCCCAGCATAAGCCTTCTTCATAAAATCAAATAAAAAACTCATAAGCCACTATCTCCTTAACTTCTGCCATAGTTTATATTTCCTTTGCTCTACCACTTCCATCTCTTATTAGATACCCGAATTCCTTAAATGCCAAAGCATCATTACTACTAAACACTGGCCCATCTCTGCAGACAAAAACACCATCCAATGCGCAACTTCCACAAATTCCTAAACCACATTTCATATACCTTTCCAGACTTAGTTGGCATGGTATTTTATTCTCTTTGCAAAACAATGCAAGAGGATACATCATTTTTTCTGGACCGCAGGCATAAATACAATCAAAATTTTTCTTTTTGAATTGTTCTTTAACACACTCTACCGCATTTCCTTTAAATCCTTTCGTACCATCATCAGTTGAAACAACAGTTTTACAACCAATCCTTTTAAATTTCTGCCAGTATATGATGTCTTTTTCGTTTCTAACAGCCAAAATCACAGTGATATCAGATTTTTTCTTTTTCATTTGCTTTCTAATTTTTGATGCAAGAAAATATACTGGCGCTACCCCATAACCGCCACCAACCAACAGTACCTTTTTATTTTTTTTATTAATTTGAAATGCATTCCCTAATGGACCCCTGAATGTAAACAAATCACCTGGTTTCATAGAACACAATGCATTACTTACTGGCCCTACATCTGCTATTACTAAAGTTAATGGTTGATTGGAAGTAATACTAAAAGGTCTTTCACCTACACCAGGAACCCAAACCATTATGAATTGTCCTGGTTTTGCATCTATGCCTGCGTTTATTTCTATTGTTTTAATTCGATAATTCTCTTTTTTTATATTTTTTACTTTACTTGTGCGCATTTTGGCGTTTAATAATTCATTATTATCATTTTTCATGAGCAGCACCAACCAACTCACTTACCTTTACATAACCATGTGCGTCCATCCATCTTTCCATTTCCTTTGCAATTTCTTTGAATACCTTTGTTCCACGATAGTAAATGGCAGTGCCAACCCCAACAGCAGTAGCGCCAGCCATTAACATTTCGATTGCGTCTTCCCCAGTAGTCACCCCTCCAGTCCCTATTATTGGTAGTGATGCTGCCTTCCTTACATCATACACACATCTTACAGTTATCGATTTTATCTCAGGACCGCTAACCCCACCAAAACCAAAACTAAGTATGGGTTTTGTTCTGTCTATATCTATTACCATGCCAGGCCCGTGTGTGTTGCCCATATTTATAACATCTGCACCAGCTCTTTCAGCTGCCTTTGCCACATCTCCTAATGCAGGAGAATTTGGTGATAATTTTATTATAACTGGTAGATTTATTCGATCTTTTATTTTTTTAGTTATTTCATATGTAGCTTCAGGTGTGTTTTGCCCAGCCAGTATTCCATATCCCAGTGTGTGCGGACAGGAAAGCACAGCTTCAATAGCATGAATTTTAATATCTGAATTGTTTATTTTATCAGTAAGAATTTCAAACTCCTCTGCATTCTTACCACTAATACTAAAAATAAGCGGCGCATCGCTGTTCCATCCTAAAAATTCCTTAAGTGCTTCCTCTATTCCTGGATTTGCATAACCAACTGCATTTAGAAAACCACATTTTGTTTGCGCTACTATTGGTTGGGGGTGGCCTTCTCTAGGCTCAATTGTTATTGATTTAGTTGTAACTGCACCTGCCCCATCTTTTACAATCCTCTCCAAACTTCTTTTTGTTATATCACAGAGACCAGATGCAAGAATAATTGGGTTCTTTAATTTTAACCCTACCAACTCTACCGATAAACTCACAACCATATAACAACAAAACCCCTATAAAATAGGTTCCTCTTTGCTAAAATCAAACTCTACAGGTACTGGTGCTAGTTTTATTCTTTCATTCCATTTACATATTAATTTAGACCCGTCCTGTACTATTTCTAGTGGAAGCCTGAGTGGTTCTTTTGGCACAACAACCTCTGCAGCATCCACAATCTGTTTTCCTTTTGGTAATATAACCCCAATTTCTCCTTGGAGAATGCCAACCATTATTTGCG
Source organism: Microcaldota archaeon (assembly GCA_041694845.1). Classification (GTDB taxonomy): domain Archaea; phylum Micrarchaeota; class Micrarchaeia; order Anstonellales; family Bilamarchaeaceae; genus JBGFRY01. Next base: position 772 of record JBGFRY010000028.1, on the reverse strand, counting down.
CCACTTTTTTATGACCTGTGTCTATCCAAAAAGGCGTAACCATCTCTTTCCCTACTAGTTTTGCATGTAGAAATAATGAATTATTTACTACAAAATTTTGTTTAGCCTCTTCTAATTTAGCGATGTATTTATCAACATTCGCAGTAAAAGTAAGAACATAGTTAATAGATATCCCATGCTTTAATGCATCATTAACAATTTCTACTAATTGATTTAAGTATGTAATCGTGTCTATTCCTAATTTTTTTCTATTATCTTCGAGTTCCTTTACTCTTCTGTTGAAATGTGTCTCTGTCCCGTTTGCAAACAAGGGGTTGTGTGTTTGATTCTTTTTTTCTGGCCAACCCCTATTTATTTTATATTCTGCAGAAGCTATGTTTATTTCTAGATATCCTGGGTAAGATTCTTTTTGCATCATAGCATTTAGTTTGTTTAAATCCCGACGATATAAATTCATTTTTTTTACGTAATCTATTGCATCGTTATTTAATTTTTCATTTACTGCTACGATGGCTTTAGTATAGACCTCTGCTAAACGTGCTTTGATTTCCTTATCCATACCCTTTAAGGTAGGTAGAGTTATTTCTTCTTTTTGTATTATTATTGGAGGCCCCATAACATCCCTATTTTTAGTGAATTTATTTCCCTACTTGTTTATAATCTTTTCTGCTACTCTGGCTTTGCGCCACTTATATCACTCTTGAAAAAATTCGCATTTTACATTGTGACAAAAATACGCGTTAATCAACATACAAATATTCTGAATCGTTAT
>JBGFRY010000044.1:0-8062 GCA_041694845.1 Microcaldota archaeon | reverse complement strand
AAAACGCAAACGTTGACCTGGGCTAAGAGTTATTATTGGGATGTTTTCTTTTCCTGATTTCACTTCTTTATCAGAACTTTTCATCTCTTGTGAATATACTATCTTTGGGCCTGCCTGATCAAGCGTGAAAATCACTTCTGCACTTTCAGATATTTTTTCAGGTGTAGTAATAGGAATAAGCCCTATTCTGTGCGCGAGATATTCATCAAAAAGTGATGAAGTATTGTCATAGAAAGTAATGTTACTTATCGCGAATACAGGGACGCGTGATAGTATATATCTTCTTATAAGATTTGCAAAAGATGTCTCGACACCATTTAGTTCAAATTCTATTTTATTAACATGTTCTTTTTCTATTTTTGTTTCCATTATAAACACCAATAATATTTGATCACACCCTTCTTCCCCTTCTTCCACCCTTTCTCTTCATTGAATCTGTTGGCAATGGAGTAACATCTTCGATACGCAATATCCTCATACCTGCCCTGGCAAGTGTTCTTATTACTGCTTGGGCACCTGGCCCAGGTGTTTTTAATCCAACACCACCAGGTGCGCGTATTCTCACATGCAAAAAACGTATTCCTTTTTCTTTTAAATCATTTGCTATTCTTAATGCTGCCTGCATTGCTGCGTATGGCTTTCCTTCTTCTCTATCTGTTTTTACTACTACACCACCGCTTGACCAGCTAAGTGTCTCAGCACCACTAATATCTGTTGCGGTAATTATGGTATCGTTCTTTGATGAGTAAACATGAATAAGTGCAGTTCTTGATCTAGTAGGTATTTTTTTTACTTCTTCTCTTGGTGCTTCGATCTTTTCCTCTTTTTTCTCTTCTGTCATCATTAACCACCATGTTCTTTTTCAGATGTTTTGTTCTCTTTCTTTCCTTCACTAGCTCCATTTCTAACTTTCTCTTTTATTTGAATATCTATCGGTTTAGAATATTTAATAGTTTCTTCTTCATTTCCTTCAACAATATAGCTTGGTGCAGATACTTTTATACCATTTACTAATATGAATCCGTGTGTTATTAATTGTCTGCTCTGTGATATCGTCGATGCCAAACCTTTTCTATAAACTATCGTCTGCAATCTTCTCTCAAGAATCTCTCTTTGGCCAAGAGAAAGTACATCATCTAATTCTGCCTTTTCTTTTAACATACGCAAACGCTGCAATTTAGTTAGAATCTTTATTACATCACTTTTTCGTTCTTCTTCAGAAAGAGAAAGCAATCTTCTTGCTTCACGTCTGTACTTCTTTAACTCTTCGAGTGCAACCCATAACTCCTTCATATTCTTTAATCCATATTCCTTCTTTAATCTTTTTTCCTCTGTAAGCCTTTGTTTATCCCACAGGTGTTTTGGCCTGTTATACTTGTTTCTCAATCTTCTTGGGTCTCCCATAACCATTCACCAAAATTTATTCCTTCTTTTCTTCTTTTTTTGCAACTGGAGTTGTTAGTGCTACTTTTTTAGGACCTGCAGGTGCAGCAGCTGCTCTTGCACCCCTACCTGTAGCACCTTCAACAGCTGTAGCCTTCTGTTGCTGCAATATCGCTTTTCTAAGTACTCCTACAGCCATACCTGTTCGACCAGTATTTCTCGTTCTTTGTCCTCTTACTTTTTGGCTATATGCATGTCTATATCCTTTCCAAGTATATGCCTTTTTTTCTGATTCAATGTCTTGTCCAGTGCTGAAAATCAGGTCATTCATTATGATATGCTTATCTTGACCATCAAAAATATCAGTTCTTCTATTCATTAAGAATTTTGGTAGTTTATATTGATGAATATTAAACAAAATTGTATCTATTTTTTCTACTTGTTCATCAGTTAATGCACCTATTTTTATATCTAGCGAAAGTCCAAGCTCTCTACTTAGTATATTTGCAATTGGTTTTGAGGTGTTATATCCAATGCCTCTTATATATTTTAGCGCATGTAATAGTTTTACGTTTCCATAAATATCTTTGCCTGCGAGTCGCACAATTCCTCTAATATCTTCAGTTGTTTCTTCCTCTTTTTTTTCAATCAATTGAGATTTTTTTGACTGTTGCTTATCTTTTTTGTCTGTCATCAATACACCTATAGATTATTTACTAATTTTCAAATGAAGAATTTGTAGCGTTATATGTATTGGTTCTATTTATAAATTTTTCTATTCAATGCAGAACGAAATAAGAATGCGATACGATCAAGAAGTACGAAGCTAAACGAATAAGTCGGACTTTCTATTACTTAGTTGGATGAATATAATTTATTTAACTGAACAAGCTTTGCGCCAAAATAAAATAACGTCATAAAATTGTGCTTGCTATCGTTGTAAATAATTTCAAAAATATTTGTATGTTGATTAACGCGTATTTTTGTTACAACATGAAATGCTGATTTTTTCTAGAGTGATATACATGATACAAAGCCTAGTACTTCCGAAAGTAAATAAAAACTGATTCTTTTTCTCACTGGTCTTGTGTCTCGCGTTCTGAGTCTTGCCTGGAACGCAAGATCGAAGCTATCATAATTTAACCCATTTTTCAAAGGTAAAAAATTTTCTGAGCTAATCACATTGCAATTTTGATAGACAAAACAACAAGATTATTTCTAAAGAAATCAATTAATGTGTTAAAAGAAGTTCGAAACTACTGAAAGCCTCAAAAATAAAAAGATTTATAAAATCGTATTGCGCTATATAGTGTTTACTTCTAATTATTGATGAGCGTGCGAGTAATTTGCGGAAAAGCATGCAATGAGAGATGATTAGTTAGAACTTTCTTTCATACTGAAAGATAAGAAGAGTGTGAAGAGATGGTAAGAGATTACTTAATGATTACTGAGTAAGTTCCTAGCAACTACGAAGTGAGTTCATGCTATTACATACCATGTAGACATGATGAAATGGTTTTTATCTGCTTTCATCATGGCAAAGTGAATGGCTTGGTTAAGGCCCGCACGGTCACGCGGTAAGCTGCGAAAAGTCTCGGGTAGGCGCACGCAGCCTTTGATCCGAGAGTCTGACTGTACACTTTCGCAAGGAAGTGCAGTAAGTTCCCGAAAATCATAATAACCAGTTTTTTTAGGATGGTTGGTGTGATTTGGAATGAAGCATCTTAGTAGGGAAACGAAAAGAAACTAATAAGGATTCGGTAAGTAAGAGCGACTGAAAGCCGAGGAGATCAAACGCACGATAGCCCGTTTTTTTAGTATTTTATATGAAAGGGATGGAGTGCGGTTCAAACTGAATATTCTATAGTGATATAGAGTAGATGTGGACGAGGTAAAATTCCTTTATTTGAGCTGAAGTTGACTGGAATGTCATACCATAGCGGGTGATAGTCCCTTAAGCGAAGAATAGAGGAACGACTCGTAGAGAGTAGTGTTCCCTGGGTAGGGAGCATGAATATGGAAGTATCAACTTCTAAATCTAAATATGTGGCCTTAGACCGATAGCGAACAAGTATCGCGAGAGAACGCTGAAATCTAATGAACAGAGTTTATTATTTCAAATGTTCTTTGAACAGTAGAAGCACTGCTGAAGCAGTGTTAAAAGACCTGAAATTACATGGTTACACGGTGATAATGCGTGAAAGGAATGATGTTCTTTGAAGTTGAAGTTCGAGAGGACTTTGACGAAAAGGATATGACCGGCGTGTTATCTTACTTCTCGAAGCAAATATGATGGAGAGATTTTTAGGCATCTCCCCATCATGTCTTCAAAGTGCCAGGGAGTTATTGGGCGTGGCGAGACGAAAGTCAAAGCGAAAGCAAGTTTGCGCAGCACTGTAAAGTGTAAGGCAAGACGTGGTAATTCGCGTTCAGTCACTCCTAATAGACCCGAAGCCATGGTGATCTACACATGCGACAGCCTGTTTTTTTGAGGATGGAGCATGAGATAAACCTGATCAGGATGAAGCCATTCTGACGAAAGGTTTGTTGACCAGTTTTTCAATGGTGGTTAACAAATCCTCCAATGGTGGAGACTGCATTGACCAGTTTTTCAATGGTGGTTAATGCTGGCTAAAAGTCCGCAACTAGTGCTGGTATGTGTGTTTCAGTTCAGGGTTTCCTGTTCTGGTAGCGCAGCCAAAATTCCGCTTAGGTGAATTGGGTGTAGGGGTGATAGTCCAAAGTATTTGTCTAGAGTTTTTTCTATCTAGCTCTAGCTAATTCGAATAATCGAACGTGGCGATAGCGGGTTCCCTTCGAAATGTCTCTCAGGACAGCGTCACTAGAGGGCAATGCAACGGTAGACACGATTTAAAGGTTTTTTAATGTTTAAATCGTGACTGAAAGCACTGATTATGGGGAATGGTTCCGAGACAAGGTTTGAAGCTTTTTTATGTACATGACTCAAATCTTGGCGGAAAAGGGATCACCCTGTTCTCAAACTCCGAATGTTGTAATCCCATAGAAGGTGGCAGTCGAGTTTCACGGGGTAAACAATGTTTAGTTAGATTTTTTAGAATAACCAAACATTGGTTCAAGCCTGTGAGCTCTTACGGGAACGACCGTACGTGAGGTTAAGGGCCCTAAATACTGATTAAGTGTTAGCGCGATTAACACGTTTTTTGAGTATAGTTAATCGTGGCACAAATCGTAAAGGAAGCTTCACTCTAAAACAACCGGGATGTAGACAGAGCTAACTAAATCTATTAGTTAGCTGTGGCATAGGCTTAGAAGCAGCCATCATCTAAACAACGCGTAATAACATGCGACAGCCCGCCCTTAATATTTTATATGAAAGGGATGGAGTGTGTTACAAGCGGACCGGTCGAGGGTGAAGTTTCTGAAGATTCACGGGACTAAACGCGCGACAACCCATTTTTAGTATATTATTTAAAGGGATGGAGTGCGGTTCAAATCAGTTTCCGATACCTCACCGCAGAGTGTAAACTCTGACGAGTAGGGGGGCGATCGGGTTCTTGAGAAGTAGGGTTGTGAGATCCTATGGAAGAGCCTGATATGAATATCCTGGTGTTAGTAGACAGTTTGTGAGTGTTATTTAAATTAAGTGCTCACGAACTGGCTGAGTAGCAAATCCAGATGAGAATTCTGGACGCCGCAAGGGCACGGTTTCCTCAGCAATGTTAGTCAGCTGAGGGTTAGACATGATTTTGAGGGTTTCGTGTACTCAAAATTATGGGCCATTCGGTCCTAAGGACTTCGGTAACTCCAATGCAAGATTGTCCCATCCATTTGTTTTGCTAAGAAAGGGACAAACTGCGGTGAAAAGTCCGAAAGGGAATTAGGTTAATACTCCTAAACTATGAGGATAGGTGTGGAAACACGCGCCGTTTCTTTGACACCTTGGGATAGGAAGAGCAGCGAAAGCTGTCTGTAGGATCTAAATCTGTGGAGTCTCATTATGAGGAGAAACAGATTAAGGCCGAAGGGGCAACTCTTTTAAGTCCTGGGGTCCATGAAAAGAAGAGCGGAACGATTCTTCATATCCGTACCTAGAACTAGTACAGGTGTCCTAGCTGAAAAGGCTAAGGCGTGGCAGGAGAACTCAAGTAAGGGAATTCGGCATATTAGCCCCGTAACTTCGGAAGAAGGGGTGCCTTCGGTTGTGTAAACTGGAGGTCGCAGTAACAAGGAGAGAGCGACTGTTTACCAAAAACACAAGTCACCGCAGAGCCGAAAGCTTTGAGATTTGGCGATTTCAAAGCAGGCAAAGGCTGAGTATGGTGGCTGACGCCTGCTCACTGCCAGTACCTGAAAGCACTTTTCAAGGTGAAGAAGGGCTGGTAAAGAGCGGGGGTTTCTGTATCTAGATACAGACTCCAAAACTCTGACCCTCTTAGATTTTGCTGTACTTATTTTTTTGTGCAGTAAAGGTCGTGAGACAGGTAGCGTAATACCTCGTCGCTTAATTGGCGACTTTAGAGGCTGCTTTAATTTTTTGTAATGAAGCGCCGTCTGTTGAAGCATGAATGGCGTAACGACTCTCTCACTGTCCCTATTTGAGACCTGATGAACTCACTTCCCGGTGAACTTCTTTTTCGATAATTTTCTAAAACTATAAAACTCAAAAAAGAAGACCGAGAGATGCCGGGAACTTCCAGAGGGAAACGAACTCGATTTGACTCGTCTATTCTAAGAGGCTAATCGACGTTATGACTCCATGGAGCTTTACCATAGCCTGATGTTGTAGTATGAAATTTACTACCAAGCGTAAGTGGGAGCGGTTATGTCGCAACTTCTGGGTTGCGAATACGCGAAAGTGTTACACCACTTAGTAGGTTTTGTAGTGCTAATCTGTAAAGAGACAGCGTTAGGTGGATGGTTTGGCTGGGGCGGTACGCCCTCGAAAAAGAAACAAGGGCGCCCAATATTGCACTCATCCGGGTCAGAAATCCGGAGTAGAGGGTTAAAGACAAATGTGCGATTGACTGTGTTCTTAAAAACATGAAAGCAAGAGTTTTTAGATATGCTTGCTGAGTGTTAGAAGCGTGGAACGCAGAGAGGAAACTCGGGCTTAACGAACCTTGCATCCTTTTTGATGGGGGAGCAAACAAAATCAAGAGGTTTTTTATTTAGATACATCTCTTGACTTTGGTTTATGCTGTCAGACAAGCTACCCTGGAGGTATAATTACTAGTAGATTTTTTCTCTAGTAGTAACCTTATACAGGCTCGTCGCGGGCGAGAGTACACCGTGATGATTTGTCTTCGTATTTTACTCTTGGACTAATCGTACACGTACATACACGCGACAGCCCGCCTATTTGTTTTTATACGAAAGGGATGGAACGTGGTATAAATCGACCCCGCGGTTTGGTACATCGCTGTCGGCTTGGGACATCCTGGTGGTGCAGACAAGAAGTCTCGCATCTTAAAGTAAATCAAGACTTTTTGGCATAAGAGCCACCAAGGGTTGGGTTGTTAGTTTTCAGTCTCAATTTGAGTTCTGATTACTAATCATTCATCCATTAAAGTCCCACATGAGCTGACGCTTTTAACTAGTTTTTTGATAATAGTTAAAGGCGGCTTAAGGTTCAGTACGTCGCGATCTCAGTCGGAACGTTTTTAATTACTCACAAGTTTCGTATGAGACGACAAAGACAGTACGGTAGTATCTTCTGGAAGTGTTGCCTCTTGAGAGGAAGGATCTTTAAGTACGAGAGGAATAAAGATCCGGCGCCTCTGGTCTACCAGTTGTTATTATAGCACTACTGGGCAGCTACACAACTCAGTTTCCACTCTTAAATTTTTAGTTAGGAAACTGTTTTGGGCAAAGCGCTTGTTGATAAGATCTGAACGCATCTAAGAATTTTTTTAAACAATAACTAGCATGGTTTTTATTAGCTAGTTTCTGTGCAAAAGATCGAAGCAACTCTTAAAACGAGGAGGCAAAGTCCGCCCATAGCAGACAAAGTTGAATATTTAATATTCAACTTTGGCTTAGATGGGTTTGATAGAGTTGAGGTGTAAGAAGCAAGGAGCAATTCGAGCTTTTCAGCCTGCAACCACTAAAGGACTAATCAACAATGTTTCTACATTGTGTCATGAACTCCTTTCTAGTTGCTAATTTCTCTTACCATTTTTTCTAACTATGAGTTGAAATCAAAACTATTTCTGCGCATTTATGAGAAAAAATACGGAGTTAGTTTATGCTGCGAGCGAGTTTGCGATAGATTAGTTAGAAATGCCTGAATCTAATAAAAAATAAGCTTTGCGCTAAAATGAAATAACATCCTAAAAATGAAAAAAGCACAGAAGATCCTTCATTATCTCTTTCAGGATCTTTGATTAACGCGTATTTTTGTCATAATGTGAAATGCGAATTTTTTCGAGAGTGATATAAGTGGCGCAAAGCCTAAAAATAGAAAGATTTATAAATAATCTTAAATTAGTTTTATTTAGAATAGTTATAAAAGAAAATAAAGAGGTATATGAATATGAAAAATATTTTAATCATTGTTTTAGGAATTTTATTATTAGTAGGTTTTGGATTTGCTGCTACTTTTTATGTTAATAATACTGCTGCCGGAGCTTGTGTTCAAGGAACAAACTTCACAACAATTCAAGATGCAATAAACGCTGCAGCACTTAGTGGAGATACG
>JBGFRY010000041.1:0-8199 GCA_041694845.1 Microcaldota archaeon | reverse complement strand
TTAAATATTGTGATCTGGGTTTCGACGTTTGCTGTATTCTTGCTACTTGCAATTGTTTTTGGCGTTATTTTGATGCTAGTAGGATCTAAAGAAGCCTTCGGGCTATCGATTGTTTTCTCATTTTTAATGATCGGAATACAATGGTATATAGGACCTATAATTGTTAAATTTGCAAGTGGGGCAAAAGAAGTTGCTCCAAAAGATGCACCTGAGCTTCATAAAATGATTGAGGAACTTGCTGCTAATGCAGGAATTCCTAAACCAAAGGTTTGTATTGTACAAAATAATACTCCTAATGCATTTGCATTTGGAAGAACTCAAAAAAGTTCTTACGTTGCTGTTCACACAGGACTTATGGATATTTTAGATAAAGAAGAGGTGCGAGCAGTATTAGCACATGAGATAGGGCATATTAAGAATAGAGACGTTCTTGTAATTACAATGGCATCTGTACTCCCAGTCATACTTTATTATGGAGCGATTCTAGTGTTTAGCGGCCGTGATGGAAGAAACAATATATTAGGTATATGGTTTGGGGCTTTAGCAGCCCAATTTATTGGACAGTTGGCAGTTCTCTGGCTATCAAGACAAAGAGAGTATTTTGCAGATGCACATGCAAAAAGTGCAATTGGAAACCCAATACCATTGTCATCTGCTCTAGTTAAAATTAGTTATTCTCTCAACCAATCAAAATCTCAAACCAATCAAACAATGCGAGCGTTTTACATAGGAGAAGCTGAGAAACTATCACCAGAACTTTTGAAGGCTGTTTCGAGTGGAAAAGAAGAATATCTAAAAGCAGCCATAGAAAAAGAAGAAAAGTTCGGATTTTTTGAGATTTTCAGCACCCATCCACGTACTTCAAAAAGATTAAAAGCCTTACTTTCATAAATGTATGGCATGGATATGTGGTGAGATAATTGCTTCTTTGCATATTAGCATTTGTTGTATTATCTGTGCTATCTATTTTTAGTGCTAAATATCGATATCTTGCTGGCGAGGCATTTAAATGCGTGTTCAATATGGCCACCCTGCGGCCTTGTAAAACTGGTTTTGACAGGAAAATAAAAGCAAAGATAGTTTCTAACGTTTTTGAAAAATCTCCTCATACTGCAAAATTTATCAATCAACATTTTCAATTGCTTTCATGGATATTTACATTACTTTTTTTTGCTAGTTTTGTATATGTTTTGTATGGTGCATATAATCTTATAATTATCGGAACATGTAATCCGCAACATCCTGAAAGTTGTATATTTACTCCAAAAACAAATGTAACTACTGACCTTCCGCCACACACATGCACAATAACCGCAGATTTTGCACAGTTCTATGGCGCTACATGTCAGCATTGTAAAAGTATGGAACCAATCGTCAAACAGGTTGAAGAGGAAACCGGTATACAGTTCGAGAAGGTTGAGGTATGGGAAAATAATCAGAACGCACAGCTCATGCTGCTTTACAAAAATGAGATATTAAATGATTGCAAGCTCGATGCCGAGAAAAGACAAGTTCCAGTATTCTTAAGCGTAAAGCACAGAAAAGCAGTATGTGGAAAAATGACAAAAGAACAATTGAAACAATTTGTACTTGAAAATCAATAAATATTGCATAACAAAATGATAATATGACAACACTCGATAAAGCGATAATCGCTTCTTATGAAAAAGAAGGATATCGTTTTGAGTTATATGTTGATCCAGATGCTGCTTATGCATACCTAGAAGGAAAAAAACCAGATCTGAAAAACGTTTTAGTTGTCGAGGAAATTTTTTCTGACGGAAAAAAAGGAGAGCGTGCAAAAAGCACAGATGTTCAGAAAATTTTTGGAACAACAGATATACTGGCAATTCTTGAGTTTATTTTCAATAATGGAGAAGTACAATTAACAACAGAGCAAAAAAGAAGAAAAATTGAAGAAAGAAGAAAACAGATTATTGCTATTTTGTTGAGGGAAGCAATCGATCCAAGAATAAATGCTCCGCATACACAAATAAGAATCGAAAATGCGTTAGAGCAAGCAAGAGTACAGATAGATCCGTTTAAAGACCCAAGAGAACAATTGCCGGATATCATAAAAGAACTCAGGCCATTAATTCCACTGAAATTTGAAAAAGTTAAACTCGCAGTAAAGATTCCTGCTTCACATGCATACAAATGTTATGGTACACTTAAAAATTATGGAATCGAGCGCGAGGAATGGACAAGTAAAGGTGATTTAATAGTTGTAATAGAAATGTTCAAAGGAATACAAGGAGAATTTTTGGATAAATTGAATAAATTGACAGTTGGAGAAGTTGAAATAAGATCATTATAATATTCACTTTTTTTGATTTTGACAGTTTTTTAAATCTTTCTATTCACAATTTCTATGTATTGAGAGAAAAAAAATTTAACAGCTATATTCTATGAAAATTGATCTTGTATATAGCTTTTAGCTCTAATACTTAAATGCGTTAATTCAAAGGTGCTAAAATATGAGAAGGATAGTATTACCAGGAGATAAAATAGCAGATAAAGCGATAAGAATTCCAAATACATTTATTGATGATAATGTAACATACGCAGCAGTAATAGGAATGCTTGATGAAGACGGTACCTATATCCCTCTTGAAGCAAGATATAAGCCAGCTGTAGAAGATGTTGTTATTGGGCTTGTAATGGATGTGCGACCTAGTAGCTATAACATTGATATAAATCTCCCATTTTCTGGTTTCCTCTCTGGCCGTGATTTAAGAATTAGGCTTAACATAGGTGATGTTATTATGTGCAGAGTAAAAAGTGTTGACGAAGTTGGCAATATTGATCTTGAAGATGCACGAATATTACCAAAAGGAAAAATCATTGAGTTCCCACCTTCAAAAGTTCCAAGGCTTATTGGAAGAAAAAGCAGTATGCTTAATATCCTAAAAGAGGCGGCTGGTGGAGAAATTATTGTAGGTAATAACGGTTATGTTTGGATAAGTGAAATTAGTAATATTCCATTATTGTTAAGAGCAATGAATCGTATAATCCAAAAAGCCCATATCTCAGGTTTGACAGATAACATTTCACAGTTTTTGAATAAAGAATTAAAAGCGAATAAAGGTGAATATTGATGGTAGATGAAAAAGAAATAAAAAAATTAATAGTTAATGGAAAAAGGCTCGATGGTAGAAACCCTAATGAGTTAAGGGATCTGCGTATTGAAGCTGGTGTGCTTAATGATGCAGATGGTTCTTCATTGGTTGAGTGGGGCAAAAACAAAGTTATTTGTGGGATCTATGGCCCAAGAGAGTGTATACCAAAATATGAAGCAAGTCCATATCGCGCTCTTATAAAATGTCGATATTCACTCTCTCCATTTGCCAGTTTAGAAGAACATGGAAGAAGTGGCCCAAGTAGAAGAAGTACAGAGCTTTCAAAAGTTATTCGCGAAGTCTTTGAGAACGTTATCATGGTTGAATCATTCCCAAAAACACAAATCGAGATATTTATTGAAGTGTTACAAGCTGATGGAGGAACTCGTGTTGCAGCAATAACTGCTGCATCAGTTGCACTTGCAGACGCTGGTATCCCTATGAAAGATATGGTTTCTGCAGTTGCAGTTGGAAAAGTAGATAATACTCTCATTCTTGATCTTAATAAATGGGAAGACAATCTAGGACAATCTGACATGCCTATCGCATTATCAAAAAGAAAAAAGGACATTCTTCTTATTCAGATGGATGGATTACTTACAAAAGAAGAAATATCAAAAGCACTGGATATGACAGAAGCTGCAGCAGAGCATCTTAATAAAATACAGGAAGATGCATTGAGAAATAATTATGAATTAGGTGAAAAAAGATCTCTGAGACTTTAATGATTGTATTAAAAAATGGCACGAAGGTTTTTTATGAGCATAGCACTAGGGATTAAAAAAACCGTATTAAAGAATGGCACGAGGGTTTTTTATGAGCATAGCACTAGGGATTAAAAAAACCGTATTAAAGAATGGCACGAGGGTTTTTTATGGGTGAAGAATTTAGGGATATAGTAATGGGGCATATAAAAAAAGATATTCTTCTTACTACTCTTAATAAGGGACAGCGATTTGATGGAAGGAAAACAGATGAATTCAGGCCAGTGGAAATCCAAAAAGATGTCATAAAAAGTGCAGAGGGTTCAGCATTGGCTAAAATAGGCTCTACTCAAGTACTTGTTGGAATAAAATTTGATATAACTACTCCCTTCCCAGATAGGCAAGATGAAGGAGTGTTTAGCGTAAATGCTGAATTACTACCTTTGGCTTCATCTAGTTTTGAACCAGGACCGCCAGATGAGAATTCTATTGAACTTGCTCGAGTTGTTGATCGAGGCATAAGAAGCTCAGAGGCTCTTGATCTTAAATCATTTTTCATAGAAGAGGGAAAAGTTTTAGCTCTTTATGTTGATATTTATGTTCTTGATCATTCAGGAAACTTCATAGATGCAGCTGTATTGGCAGCAAGTGCAGCACTTACAACTACAAAATTTCCAAAGCTCGATGGCGCAAAAATAGTTCGCGAAGAATCTACCCACCAATTACCATTAAAATCATTAACAGTTTCTACTACATTTGTAAAAGTAGGTAACTATTGGCTTGTTGATCCTTTACGTGATGAAGAACTGGCATCTGATACAAGATTAACAATAAGTACTACAGAAGAGCAAGTGTGTGCAATTCAAAAAGGAAAGGGTTCGTTAACAAAGACTGAACTTATGGAATGTATAGATGTAGCATTTAAAAAAGGAAATGAACTAAGAAATGTTATTAGAGGTTAGATTTATGAGAAGCCAAAAATATGGTGCTAAAAACAGAAAACTTGTTGATGCTGCAATACAATCACAAAAGAAAAAATACGAATGTAAAAGATGTGGTAAAAAGAAAGTGCGACGCATAGGTTTTAGCGTATGGAAGTGCAGGTCATGCAGTAGTGTTTTTGCAGGAGGGGCCTATGCACTATCAACAGAAGCTGGCGAAATAGCAGTTCGATCTATTGAAGAATATTCTAAAAATACATAATTGGTTATACTATAGGTTTTTTTATGATTGAGTATAAAGATCTGAAAACAGGTTCTTCTGTAACTGCTAGTGATGAGAAACGCTTTATTTTTCCAAATACCGGGGCAAAAATATTAGTAAAATTAAGACCCTCAGTAGCAAAAGAGATTAATGTAGATTGATGTTAAAAAATAATTAAGTGATCTAGTGAACTGTGAAACTAACATGAAATTTGCTTTCGCTGATGGTGAAGCTGCACTCGCAGCTGCAAAAGCACTTGAGGTTCAGGTTCCTAAAAGAAATAATAAAAAAAGATCATCTTCGAAAATAATTGTAAAAGGAAAAAATATTACGATAACAGTGAAAGCTGCAGATACTGTTGCTCTTAGGGCTTGTGTTAATAATTATTTGCGTCTTATTCAAGGAATTGAATGTGTTCTTAATATAGAAAAATGAAAAAAGATGGTGATGAATTATGGCTATAAAAGTTGATCCAGAACTAGAAAAGTCTCTTCTAGACTATGAAAATCTCGAAAAGCAGCTTCAGGTAATTGTTCTTCAGCGACATCAGCTGCAACTCCAATTAAATGAAATAAATCTTGCTTCTGAGGAATTGAAAAAAGCAAAAGGCGAGGTTTATCGTTCTATTGGTACAGTTATGGTTAAAAGTAATGTTGAAGATGCGCAAAAAGAGTTAAAAGAGAGAAAAGATTTAATAGAAATCAGATTAAATGCTGCAGGCAAACAAGAGGAGAAACTCAGAGCAAATCTAATTGAGCTGCAAAAAAAGTTGCAGGAAAAGATGAAAGCTTATGAAAAGCAATCTTGAAGTCTTTTACGAGAATGAATTTAGTAAATTTTTTTCTCAAATTAAAGATAAACGTATTGTAATAGCAATGCATCGCAAACCAGATATTGATGCACTTGCTTCTGCTTATTCACTTTCCACTATTTTTAAAGATTCAATCATTGTAAGTCCTGATGAACCAAATTCTGCTGCAAAAGAACTTGTAGAAGAACTTGGAATTACATATGAACTCATAAAAAATGTTGATAAATCAAAGTTTTATGGGATGATTGTTGTTGATTCTAGCTCTTATGAAATGGTGAAGGAAGCCAGGAAATGGAATGTCCTTTGTTTTATCGACCATCATCATGCAGAAGGACGAGATATGAAAGCAAGATGTGAGATCGTTGATGAAAATATGCCTTCTACGTCAGAAATGATAACAAATATTTTATTAAATATGGATAAAACAATTACAAAAAAAATGGCGTTTGCACTGGCATGCGGAATTATATCAGATACAGCACGTTTTAAACGAGCTGAGAAAGAGACATTTTTAATTCTTGCAAAGTTGATGGAAATTGCTGAAACTTCTTATAGGAATTTACTGATCGCAGCAGAACCTGAAATGGGAATTGATGAAAAAATCTCAGCAATCAAATCTTTCCAGCGTGTTAACTATGTTGTTAGCGATAGCATTCTTATTGCTACAAGCGAAATAGGAAGTAATGAAAGTAACACATCAGCATTGCTTTCAGAAGTTGCTGATATTGCATTTGTTGCGAGTTGGAAAGAAAAGGAAAAAAGAACAAGAGTCTCTGCAAAAGCGAGAAAGCATTTGAAAATAAATCTTAATAAGGTAATGGCTGAGGTTTCTGCTGAGTTTAGTGGTACTGGCGGCGGTCATTCATATGCTGCAGGAGGTACGATGAAAGTAGAACCATCAATTGCATTGAAAAAATGTGTCGAGCTTACTATAAAAGATCTAAAAAAATAGAAAATATATATAAAAAAATAAAAAACAAATATAAAAAAAGAAAAAACTATGGTATTTTTATCGTGTCTACGTTTTTGAAAAGCGGCAACCCACTATTTCCAATTGGTACGTATATTACACTATTTTGATTTTCTAAAGATTGTATCCAATACCATGTAAGATAGCTATCTGTAAGGCTATCTGCAATTATCATATTGCTTTCAGAGATACCTTTTGCTTCTACAACCTTTCTCTCTGCTTCTTTTTGCTCTTTTTGTAAGATAAACTCCATTCTTTTTGCATCTTGCTCTGCTTGAAGTTTTGCTTCGATCGCACTTTTTATTCCGGTTGGCAGGTTTATATCTCGAATTAAAGCAGACTCTATTATTATTCCTCTTGGTTCAAGTTGTTCTCTAAGCTTTTTTATGAGTTCATCCTGCAACTTCACTCTTTTTTCTGTTGTATACAAATCTTCTGCTTTATAAAATGCTATAAGATCTCTTATCGTTGCTCTTGCTGTTGGCTTTAGTAAAATATTTACATAATTATCACCAATAGTTTTATATATCATCCATGCTTTGTTTGATTGAATATGATATACAATGCTTAAGTCAACTATAATTTCTAAACCCTCATTTGTAAGCACATAAATAGAGTCATCTTCTCCACCATGGTGCATGTTATATGTAATAGTTCTCAAAGACATTTGAGTTATTTCATGCCAGGGCATAATTATATGGAAACCTTCTTTTAGCTGGTATTCTTGTACACCTTCTGCAAAAGGGTCATAGACAACACCGATATGCCCAGCAGGAATGGTGATTATCATCAGCAATAAAAGAATTAGAGCACCACTAATCATCATTCCAGATCCAATAATAATCTTTACAGAAGTTGGAAATTTACTCTCACTTTTTATTGGCATTATTAATGTTATTAGTCCTATTACAAATATTATTATTGTAAAAATAGCTGCTAGAACCATTCATAATCACCGCATTAATAATTTCATTAAAGTATTTAAAGTTATGGATTGTTGCGGCTTTGCGCCACGTATATCACTCTAGAAAAAATTCGCATTTCACATTGTGACAAAAATACGCGTTAATCAACATACAAATATTTTGAAATTATTTACGACGATAGCGAGCGTGATTTTATGATGTTATTTTATTTTGGCGCAAAGCTGATTGTTGCTACAGCTATTAGAGTAACCGCTGGAGAGAGGATTCTCACACCGCATTTTCTTTTTGAGAGAAAGAAATGTAGTTTTGAACCTCTAATCCAAGATGGACTGGTTTACTTATTTATTGATGTATAGGATTTTACCGAAAGAAGTTTCTTCAAGACCAGCGCATTACCAGGTTATGCTACTCCAGCGAATGTAAATGAGCTGGAGGTTATGAACTAACAAGTTCATCAGACTCCAGC
>JBGFRY010000003.1:0-8336 GCA_041694845.1 Microcaldota archaeon | reverse complement strand
TCGGCCTGGCCTATGGTCTCATTTCTAAGAAAAAGCTAGAAAATTTATCATTTAGCGTCTCGAGACGCTCGAGTTATAAAAGATGTTTCTGTTTACTGAAGCACATGTTTATGGTAGTTATTATGAAAAATATAGACATAAAAGATTAGAAGGTACCTATCATGCGCCAACTGCCATTCTAAGAATACCTCTTATACCTGGTGCAAAACCCATTATCATTACTATTAAAGCAAGATAATTTCTCTCTTCCTCTTTGATCTCTTTTTCTTTTGAGATGAGATACGCAACGCCAAATGCAAGCATGATCTTAATTAAGTAAAAAGCAAAGTAAGTACTAAATAACTCACCTATAGCATTGCTAACTACATGCTGCTCGCCATAGCTGATCCCGCTGATCTTGCTGAAAATGTCTATCGCAAAAAATGTTGCAGCCCCGTCAAGTGCATGCCCACCAACTATTAAAGCATAAATATCGCTTTTGAAATATTTTAGTGCGAGATATGTTGGAACTGCAGCAAGCAAAATAATTGGGATTACATAAACTGCAAACTGCATGAACGGTAAAAGAAGGATAAAATGTGGAAGCCATAGCACAATTCCAATAGTTCCAAGAAGTTCTGGTTTTTTGATTTTCCAGAGAATCACCATCGTAGCGAACAACAATAATGTCACAACTATGTAAATACCTGGTGAAACTGTTAAGTATCCATAATCATATATATGAGATGTTAAAATCATTTGGTGAATAGGGGTTATTCCAGCAAAAACGCCATTATCTATTGCATCTGTAACAACTCTAACTGTTGAGCCAAGAAGAACAAATGGCATTATATTGTATATAAATTTTTTGTCAATTTTTATGTTGTATTTTTTAAAAATTAGCCATATTGCGTAAAGTAATACTAATGCAATTATTGCATAAGTTATCGTATTAACTAAATTATATCCAGTCCTAGCCCATATAGGCTCGATGAAATATTTATATAGCATATCTTGCATACCGCATCATGAAGTATTCACAAAAAAAATTTATAAAGTCGATTACTGCAGATTCTATCAGCATTCTTCTCAAGGAAGCAGAGGAAAATTTCTCAAAACATCCAGAACGTGCACTACGTTATGTGAAGATGGTGTGGGCTCTAGTAAAAAAACATAAAGTTAGACTTAAGCACGAACAAAAAATCAAATTCTGCAAAAAATGTTTTATATTATGGATTCCACATAAAACAGTTACTATTAATTTTGATAAGTGTCATAATATGTTTGAATTTGTTTGCATAAGTTGTGATTATAAAAAGCGATTTAAATAGTTTAGCTAATAGCAAATGGTAGGAAGGATTTTATGAGATTCAACGAATTGATAAAAAATGAGCTGAACCTTGTAAAAAACGAAATTGAAGTGCTCATTCCTAAAGAACCTAAAGAAGTTTACGAGATGCTTCTTCCATTTATAAAACGCGGCGGGAAGAGAATAAGACCAACACTTGT
This sequence comes from Microcaldota archaeon, assembly GCA_041694845.1. Lineage (GTDB taxonomy): Archaea > Micrarchaeota > Micrarchaeia > Anstonellales > Bilamarchaeaceae > JBGFRY01. Next base: position 6,848 of record JBGFRY010000003.1, on the reverse strand, counting down.
TCTTCTATTTTGTGGTGCTTTTGGAGGAGATAAACTGAAAGCAGTTCGTCACGCTGCATGCCTTGAAGTGTTTCATACATTTACGCTCATACATGATGATATCTGTGATAATTCATTAATGCGACGTGGTAAACCAACTTTGCATATTAAATATGGTCTACCAATTGCGATAAACTCTGGCGATGCATTATACACTCTTGTTTGGAAAGGTCTTAGCAACTCTGATTTAGCGCCATCGTTATCATTAAAAATATTACAAATATGTGCAGATGCATTTCAAAATGTTGTTGAAGGACAAGGAATAGAGCTCAAGTGGTATAGAGAAAAGAGGTTTGATGTAAACGAAATTGAGTATTTTAAAATGGTTAAAGGTAAAACTGCATCGCTTATAGAATTATCATGTGCAATTGGCGCTCTTATTGCAGGTGCCTCAGAAAATGATGTTGCCTTTACCAAAAATTTTGGCAGGAAAATTGGAATTGCATTTCAAATACGTGACGACATATTAAACCTTGTTGGTTCTTTTGAGGATTATAAAAAGGAGATAGGTGGCGATATCACAGAAGGTAAACGAACCTTGATTGTTATTCATGCAATTCAACATGCTAAGAGGAGAGAACGCGAAGAACTTATTGACATACTAGGAAAAAACACTCAAGACCAAAAAGAAATAGAGAGAGCTATAGAATTATTAAAGAAGAATGGTTCTGTTGATTATGCGAGCAAAAAAGCTGATAAACTAATAGAAAATGCAAAGAAAAGTTTGGGCATATTAAAAGAGTCAAAAGAAAAATATGCTTTATTAGAATTGATTGATTTTGTTGTATCTAGGCAAAGATAGAATGAAACCGCTTAATACCAGCTAGCTAAGATTATTAAATATTTTACTCCTATTATTTGCATGAGAGATATAGGCATAATTGTTTTTCTTATATTTTTATTACTAGTTACCAACTGTTTTTCATTTGATGTAAAAATATTTCTCTATCCAAATGAGAATATAGGAATGGTAACATACGAAAATTTTATACAGGATAATAACTCTTATTCGATAGTAAAAATAAATGGAAAAGAAACGATTTTGTTAAAGATTGGAACGCCGTTAATAAATGAAAACGATATAAAAACAATTTTGTATGCTTATTATAAATCTAAGGGTTATCCAACACAATCTGAACTTGATACTCTTATTAAAATGCTAAAAGACTATAATGCAAGTAGATTTGATGGTGAGGCTGGTGAAGAAAATTATTGTCTTGATGTTCTTCACATTAGCGGTAGGGATATAATTGATAATAAACCAGTGCAATGCATAGATAATACAACATGCGAATTTGCTGCAAAACTTGGCTATAGTATTTATAAAAAATATAACCTATTCAAAGATTGGCAGGATGCACTTTCAAAAATAAAACCATATGGCTTGGCGTCACATGGAACTACAGTTATATTAAAAACATCTGTTGAAAAGCTACAGAATATCAGTGAAGAAAACATATATAATTCATTGAAATATATAAATGATTCAATCCCATCTCTTAAAAAATATAAAAATGATATTGAAACATCTGTTTTAAGAGCACCGAATAAAAATGAAAAGTGCAACCCAGATGTCTGTATGGGTCTTTGTCCGCCACTTGATTTGAATGATAGTATTTTAGCAAGTCTGGAGAGCAATATCAGCATATTGACGTCCAAGATTACTCCTTTTGGTAATTACAAGGCTATAAGTGCATATATCGCTAATAGTAGTAAAGAACGACTGGAATTTCATGTTAGTGAAAATAAGGTTGCATATTATAAATCTGTTTTCGAACCGTTATATAATGAAAGTATTAAAGTGATTCAAGATGTTAATGAACAGTCTAGTCGTATATATAACAGTTCTCTAAAAATAAAAGTTGATATAGTTATTACCCTATCTGAAAAAATTAACAAAAGTATAAGAAATAAGAGCTTCGCAATGATCGATAGTGATATTGAGGAATACAAGGATCTCATAAACAAAATAAAGCAAGGAACAGAGACTACAGAAGTTCTATATAATCAGTCACTCTCTGCAATTGGAAACGCAACAGCTGTTATAATTGTGCTTGAAACCAAAGAGGTTGGTGGTGATGATGCTTTAAAACTGGCTGATATAATAAACAAAAGTAATACATTATCAAAAAAATTCTCTGCAGGTCTATCAGTTGAAGAGCATGGCGCTCTTATCTCTAATTATACGCTTTTATCTGAAGAATTAAACACAATCAAAAAGAGCATAAAGGAATCTCCAGTTTCGACAGTAATGAACAATTTCAAACTTGCTAGTTATAGAATTGCAGATAATATATTCAATGCTATAAAAACAACCAAAATCCTACCAGAAGATCAAATACCGCAGAATAGATTTTACATCCTTGCTGGTTTTTCAGCTTTAGTATTTATCTCTTTAAGTTCGTTGCTTATATTGGTCGTTACTATACGACTTGTAAGTAAAAGTATTAGTACGATACGTTTGACAATATATACAATTGGAGCAATAGCAGTGATTATTCTTTTCATAATATTCTCTGGCCTGTTATATTATTTCATGGACAAAGCAACTACTACAAATGATGTCGAAGCATGGCTTGGTAATTTCTGGAGTTCTGAAAAAGACGTTTCTATCGTTCTTAATTTTTCAAACAATGTATCAAAAAGTGCTATCAATGCAATGACATCATGTGCGTCTTCACTCTCTTCAGCAATACAACATTCTTCTGCAAATACTTTTAATAAAAACATTTCAGTTTACCAGTTTAGCGGGTCCTGCATTCCAGAAACTATAAGCATAATAAATTTGACAACAACCTGTTCAAAATCTTGTATCATCGGCATTGGTAATAAAACTTTAAGCAGTAATGAAACTGAATGCTTAGCAGCCATGAACGATAGTGAAATGATTACATTCTCATATTCCTCTCTTGAAAATAAAGTAAAATTCCCAGGCATTCTTGAGAAAGAGGTTTTTGCAAGTGGAGATACTACTTGGTATACTACTTGCGCGATAGCAAATGTTTTTAGTGGCTGAATTTTTGGTGGGCTAAATGAAAGATAGTAAGACAATTTTAACCGTATTATTATTTCTACTAGCCATCTTAGTAGGATACGTAATACTACAAGAAAATCAGTCTTTTTCGAATACTAGTTTTTTGCCAAATCAAACCAAAGAAGAGAAATCCAAAAAAGAATTTGTTGAATCTCTGGCAAATGCAGAAACAGTTTTTATAATAATGGACTTAAGGAATGAAAGTAATTATACTGTTCGCACAAATATAATGCAATGCGGTACTGATTTTGCAGGCAGTCTGGCATTTGTTGGATTTGCACCTGAAAGTATAACTACATTTGCGCTTGATGATGAGAATTGCACCACAATGAATGGGACTACTTCAATAACAAATTGCTTAAAAGAAAGTGAAAGTGGGGTTTCTTTAGTAATATCCTCACATGTTAATACCTCATATTATAAAAATAAGGCATTGATAAAGATTGGCGAAACATACAAAAGCGGGACATGTAATGTAAAAGAGAGTAGTAAATAAGTTGGAAGAAATATTGAAGTTTACTATCTTCGATACCTAAGAAATGCTCCTATCCCTCCAAATCCACCAAAAAACTGCGCACCATCTGAAGTTTTTGTTGATATTATCTCAACTTCAATCCCTTTTTCTCTTGCAAGTTCAACAAAGTAATCAAGGAGCGCAGATTCAACATCTTCAGAAAGTAGTACCCGTTCCGCTTGTTTTATTTTAATAGCTTCCTCTACCTCTTTTTTACCATATGTCACAAGCCCGTCTGTTACTACCTCTTTCATAAAACAATCAATAATTTGTTTTTCTTTTATTGCTTCTTGTTCTGTAAGAATAGAATCGCTTTTTGCAAGGACCTCTCGAACTCCATATTCATCAGTATATCCAGTATCAACTACACCAAGAACTCTTATTTGATAGTTAAATGGTTTCATTTTCATGAACATTTCTTTTGTTGGGCCTGGACCGCCAACTATAACTCCTTTGACTCTAGTTAGAAAATGTGTATCAATTGCTTCCCCAACACGTTTGTAATACCTCTCAATTGATTCTTCGATTAAACGCTGGTAACGACGTTGACTATTATGGACTATTAATCCATTTGCTAAGAAGTTAGATGCTATTGGTATTGTCAAGTCATAAAAATCTCTTCTTTTACGGATTTTAGTTTTCTTTGAAACCTTCGAGATAATTAGATCTCCAGCATATATGGAATATAAAACATTACGAACATGCTTAACTTTAACATTGTTAGCACGTTTACCGCATATGTTTTCGAGTTTTGTTGCTTTATCGGTTCTGCTAAAGCCAATATGCTTCCTGAAGTTTCTCAAAGAGTTTAGATCAGTTATTGTTATATCCCAGTGAGGATTGCTGAAAACTTTTTTTTCATTGAACGATGACAGCACACCTAGCCTAAGAAGAAGAATTTGGCACTGTTGCATAAGTTTTTTTGATTTACTGGTAATAGTGATAATGCCTTTATGTATATCTCCTTTAGCATCAAAAATGCCTCTGAGAAATGCAGCGCAAACGCTATTTTTTGATCGCATTATTTTTTTAGGTATTGACCTACCAATAGTGTTGGAAGTTAATTTTATGTTTTCTATTCCAGTTTTTATAGATCTGCCTCGATGTATTACTCTCCTAGCAAATAATACCATGTCACCTATACGTAAGTTTTTTGCATACTTCTCATTTATGCCGTGCTCACTAGTAACAAAAAAACGATGATATGGTGTTGCTTCTATAACTGTAGCCGGAGCACTGGTTTTTATTACGTAATATTCCTTTGTAGTTGTCTTAAATATATCTGAGCATATGAAATCTTTTACTTTATTGTTGTTCAAATCTGTAGCTTTGATTTTGCTACCTGCTGTCAATTCTCTTATTTCACAGATGTCTCCATCACTTTTTTGTACTAATGTCTCAGGTGCAAGGCATTGACCACCTTTGTTTATTTTCTGATGTGCTGTTGAATTCAATCTCTGAACGATTGTTATTTCACTACCAAAAACAATAGCAAGTGTTGCCTCTCTCCCATCCATCACAACAATCCCATAACTATCTTTGCTATTAACCATTCTCTCAAATGGCTCAAGAAAAAATTTGCTATCACATCTGTAAGCGCCAATATTCAATGTCTGGATTGGTTCAACTGCAAAAAGTTCAATATCTACTTTTGCAGTGTTCTCTGAGATGTTACCACAAAAAACAGCAATGCCTTTTTCAGGTGTTGATTTATATATTTTTAAATAACCGATTATTCTTTCAAGCGCCCCTGTTACATTTGTGCGCGTGCTCTTTGATTTTATATTAGATGCCTGTGACATCTCTTCGCGCAGCTTGTTTGTAGTTTCATGAAGTGGAGAATCTGCTTGGATGTAAACTGAAATAAGTTCAGTTCCACTACCTCTAAACTCGCGTAGTTGTCGCAATTTTTTCTTAAATTGGTATATCTTATCGCTTTCAACCATATCCAAAACCGACATGATTAGTTAATCAATTCACCTTTTCCAGTAGTTAATGAATATTTCATTCCAATAATCTTTAATTCACATTTCTTAATTTTCTCATCAACTACTCTGCTTGATGTGCAAATGTATTTCTTCACGCACTTTACATTTTCTTCTATTGTGAGTTCTATATTATCTTTTCCTGCTTTGTAAACAGCAGGTTTTATTTTGTCAATCACAAGATCGATATTGCTATTTTCATGCAACAATTTATATGCCACTGTAATTGCACCGCATTTTTCATGCCAAAGTATAACGAGTGATATGGCATGTAAATGACCTACATAATATTCTATATTCGCATCGAATATGTATTCTGGCACAACTCTTGAATCACTGCAGCTAACTACTATCGCAAATGGCTTTTGACAAGTAATTGTTTCAATTCTTCTTGCGTTCATATCTTTTTGCTTTAACTTCCATTCAACACAGCGCTTATTCCCATCGAATAATGTTTGTATCTTGTTCATATCACTCCCTCGCAGATTAGATAAATCATTTAAACAATAATTTTAGGATAGATTTAATTATTTATCAGTTGAATAAGATATTGGTGGTTTTATGGCAGAACTAGAACAAAAAGAAGCAGAAGTAGCTGGTGTTCAACCTTTAGCAGAAGAAGGACTTATGAAAGAGATTAAAAAACCACTACGTGACTTCCAAATTACTGTTCTAAACAGAAGAGATCCAACACGTAAAATGACCTTTTATGTTACTGGAAGAATTAGTAAAGAACAATTGGAAAATGTTATCACAGGTAATGGAAAATTCTTATCTGATGTAAAATTTACAGTATACGACAAATCAAAAGGAAAGCGATATAATATTAATGAGAATACTTTTGTTGATTATGTGAAAAATCAAAGTTCAAGAATCACAGAACCTTCAAAAACAAAGACAAAAAAGCTAACCGCACCTTCAGAGAAGAAAACACTTTCAAAACAACAAGAAGGAATAAAACAAATTGATACGTTTAATCATGAGCAGTTAAGACCTGGCGATATATTTACAACTGAAGCTACCGGAAAAAAACGTCTGAGTTTTCCTGGAAAAAAAGGATAATTCTATTTCTTTATTTTTTTAACTATTTGTTAAAATCACATTTTACTACAATTATTTATTTTTTTCGGTATTAGTTATATTAGTGGCAAATTTAGTAAATCAAAGGTTTAAACTAAAATTTAAACATGCAATAGTTGCAGCTTGTTTTATTGCTCTTTCTGCTGTAATACCACCTACAATTTCAACTTTCTCTAAATTTTTCAAACCATCTAGC